>NZ_JFJV02000223.1:0-26488 GCF_000611145.1 Cupriavidus sp. SK-3
ATCCAGAACTCGGGGGTGGGGAGCACCGGCACCGCCACCAGCAACGCGATGGCAAGCAGGAACCAGAAACGTGACGAGGGCCGCCGGCCGGCCGCGACGGCAGCCGGCGCAACCGCGCTCTTCTTTGCCAGGATATTCATGGTCACTCCTCCTCGGCGTGCTTGCTGCTGAGCGAACGCCAGAGCAATACCGGGATGATTAGCGTAAAGACGATCACTTCCTTCAAGGCGCTGGCCCAGAAGGAGGAATAGGACTCGAGCAAACCGACGAGCAGCGCGCCCGCCGCGGCCAGCGGATAGCTGACCAGTCCGCCGACGATGGCGCCGACAAAGCCCTTGAGACCGATCAGGAAGCCCGACTCGTAGTAGACCGTGGTCAACGGCGCGATCAGCACGCCGCAGAGCGCCCCGAGCGCTGCCGCCAGCGTGAGCGAGAGCCTGCCCGCCTGGTGCGTGCCGATGCCGATCAGGCGCGCGCCCAGCCGGTTGACCGCCGTGGCGCGCAGCGCCTTGCCGGAAATGGTGTGTTCGAAGTACCAGTAAAGCGCGCCGATCAGTGCCGCGGCGACGCCGACGACCCAGAGGCTCTGGGCGGAGACCTGCACGGCATCGAACTCGAAGCGCGCGTCGGAGATCGGCGTGGCGCGCGAGCCTTCGGCGCCGAACATCACCAGCCCCAACCCTACCAGCGCGAAATGCACGGCAACGGAGACGATCAGCAGCACCAGCGTGCTCGACTCGGCCAGCGGCTGGTAGGCGACCCGGTACAACAAGGCACCCATGGGGGTAATGACCAACAGCGCCAGGCCAACCTGAAGCATCAGCGGCAGTGACTGCAATGCGACGGAATTCGCGAGAAGATACAGCGCGAGTGGAAAGCCGATGTTGCGCGCCGCCGCCGTGGCGATTCGTTTCGCCAATGCGCCCCGATGCGGCTGCCGGAGCATGGCGGCGGCCTCGAGGAAGAAGGCCACGGCGCCAAGCCCAAGCAGCAGCGCCATGGTTGCCGGCACCCGGCCGCTTTGAATGGCGACCAGCGTGAGCGCCCCGAAGGCGACAAACTCGCCCTGCGGGATAAAGATGATGCGTGTGACCGAGAACACCAGCACCAATGCCAGCGCAAGCAGGGCATAGATGGCGCCGGTGGTGATCCCATCCTGCATGAGCAGGATCGCGATGGTCGAATCCATTGTGTCTCCTCCAGATGCCGCTTGCGCGGAGATTTTCACTATCCTCCTGCGCCACGGCTATATACGTCTTGATATGTCTTGATATGTCTTGCTCTAAGCCCGACCGCACTTTCCCGACGAAAGATGTGGCGTCTATCTTGCCTGCCTGATTGCCGTGATGAACGCGTCGCTATGGAAGCTGGCGGGAAGCAACCCGTTGTCGCGCGTCAGCACATGGCTGGCTGCATCCACCATCAGCGGATTCCCGCAGGCGTACACCTCGTACGCCGAAAGATCCGGGAAGTCGCAAGCGACCGCCTCGTGCACAAAGCCCGTGCGCCCTGTCCATGGGCCATCCGGCTCGGACAGCACGGGAACGAAGCGGAGGCGTTCGCTGGAAGCGGCCCAGCGCGCCGCCTCGTCCCACGCGTAGAGGTCTTCCTTGCGCCGGCCACCCCAGTAAAGCGTGGCACCCCGTCTTGATAGCGCCTCGTGGTGGCTACGCATGAACGACGCGATTGGCGCATAGCCCGTGCCGGATGCCAGCAGGATGACCGGAGCATCGGAATCCTGCAGGGTAAACGCGCCGAAGGGCCCTTCCAGCCGCAGCACATCCCTCTGCTTGAGCTTTTCGTACACATGCGGCGAGAACCGCCCTCCGGGCATTGCGCGGACATGCCATTCGATGGTGCCCTGCGTATCCGGCGCATTCGCCATCGAGTAGCTGCGCCGCGTGCCGTCGCGCAGGATCACGTCCATATACTGGCCGGGTGAAAAGGAAAAATCGGCACCGCCCTGCACGTGCAGCGACACGATGGCCACGTCAGCGCTCACCCGGCGCACCTCCGCCACCCGCGCTGGCGCTTGCACCACGCGCCGGCCCGGGATGGCGGAGACTTCGGGCGCTTCGATGGTGACATCGCTCACCGGCCGCGCTACGCAGGTCAGGCAGTGCCCTGGCCGCACCCCTTCCGAGATGAAGCCGGCAGGATAGGCAACCTCCCCGGCAATCACGCGTGCCTCGCACGAATTGCACTCCCCCCGGCGGCAACTGTGTTTCGGGAAGAAACCCTGCGATACCGCCGTATCCAGCAGCGACGCGCCGGACGCACACCGCAACTGGACACCCGCGGGCACGATGGTCAGTGTGAGCGGCGGTACGGCGTCGTCCGCGGGCCGCGCCAGTTGCGCTTCAGTGTCGGGCGCCATCTTGAGCTTCCAGTTGCCGTGCCTTCAGATCCAGGGCCACGTCCACGATCATGTCTTCCTGGCCCCCCACCATGCGGCGCTTGCCGAGCTCCACGAGGATGTCGACCGTCTTCAGGTCATACTGGGCGGCCGCCCTTTCCGCGTGCCGCAGGAAACTGGAATACACACCCGCGTAGCCCAGGGCAAGCGTCTCGCGGTCGACCCGCACCGGGCGATCCTGCAAGGGGCGCACCAGGTCGTCGGCGGCGTCCATCAGCTTGTAGAGGTCGCAACCGTGCGACCAGCCCAGGCGCTCGGCCGCGGCGATAAAGACTTCCAGTGGCGCGTTGCCCGCGCCAGCGCCCATGCCGGCAAGGCTGGCATCGATCCGGTTGCAGCCTTCCTCGACCGCGACGATGGAGTTGGCCACACCCAGGCTGAGGTTGTGGTGCGCATGCATGCCGGTCTGCGTGGCGGGATCCAGCACGTCCTTGAAGGCCCGGAAGCGGTCGCGCACATCGTTCATGGTCAGCGCGCCACCGGAATCGACCACGTAGATGCAGGTCGCGCCGTAGCTTTCCATCAGCTTGGCCTGCCCCGCGAGCGCTTGCGGCGTGGTCATGTGGCTCATCATCAGGAAGCCCACAGTATCCATGCCGAGCTGCCGGGCATATTCGATATGCTGGCGGGAGATATCGGCCTCGGTGCTATGGGTTGCCACCCGGACCACGCGCGCGCCGGCGTCATAGGCGGCGCGCAGGTCATGGGTGGTGCCGATGCCGGGCAACAGCAAGGTGGCGATCCTGGCGCGGCTCACCGACTCCGCGGCGGCGGCGATCCACTCGACGTCGCTGTGCGCGCCAAATCCGTAGTTGAACGACGACCCTTGCAGGCCGTCGCCATGGGCGACTTCGATCGAGTCGACATTTGCCTCGTCGAGCGCGCGTGCGATGGCCTTGACCTGCGCGATGCTGTATTGGTGGCGGATGGCATGCGAGCCATCCCGCAAGGTCACGTCGGAGATATAGAGCTTGGTTTCCATCTTTTTTCCTGGCCTTTGTCCTGGCCTTTGTCCTGGCATTGGGTTCTTCACGCGACTTCCGCCACGGCAGCGGCAAGGTGGCGCTGCGCGAGCTGCTCGGCGGTCGCCAGCGCGGCCGAAGTCATGATGTCGAGATTGCCGGCGTAGGCGGGAAGATAGTGGGCGGCGCCCTCGACCTCCAGGAAAACGGTAGTCTTCAAACCCGTCATCCGCCCGACCCCCGGAATATTCAGCGGCTGGCTTTCACTGAATTGCTCGAACTGCACGCGTTGCTTGAGGCGGTATCCCGGCACATAGGCGTTGACGCGGGCTACCATCGCTTCCACCGCCGCCTCGATGCGCGCCGTGTCCGCCACCTCGGACAGCGTGTACACCGTGTCGCGCATCAGCAGCGGCGGCTCTGCCGGGTTGAGCACGATGATGGCCTTGCCCTTGCGGGCGCCACCTACCACCTCCAGCGCGCGGGAGGTGGTTTCCGTGAATTCGTCGATATTGGCGCGCGTTCCCGGTCCGGCCGACTTGCTGGAGATCGATGCGACGATTTCCGCGTAGTGGACCGGCGCCACCGAGGCGACGGCCGCGACGATGGGGATGGTGGCCTGCCCGCCGCACGTCACCATATTGACGTTGCGGCCGTCGAGGTTGGCATCCAGGTTCACCACCGGCACGCAATACGGCCCGATGGCGGCCGGCGTCAGGTCGACCACGCGGATGCCCGGCTTGCGCGTGCGCAGCAGCTTGTCGTTCTCGATATGGGCGCCGGCCGACGTGGCATCGAAGACGATATCGATATCGGCGAACGCCGGCATGTCGACCAGGCCGGCCACGCCCGTCGCGCACGTGGCAACACCGAGGCGGCTGGCGCGCGCCAGGCCGTCCGATGCAGGGTCGATGCCGACCATCACGCCCATTTCGAGGTGCTTGCCATGGCGCAGGATCTTGATCATCAGGTCCGTGCCGATATTGCCGGAGCCGACGATCGCGGCCTTCAGTTTTTGGGTCATGATTTTGCTTCCGTTAGCCCTGGGAGATTCTGTCTGGATAGATCACGGACTCGCAGTCCGAATAGAGGCGGTCCACATCGCCGGCGCGCAGCGTCAGTACCGCGCGCTGGTTGATGTAGCCCTTATCTGTAATTTCGCCGTGTTCGATGGCCGGGGCCGCGGACAGCAGCACGGCGCGGGCCGGGCGCTGGGACGAGCCGGCGCCCCGGCAAAGCTCGGCCAGCACCGCGCCGAGCGCGCGCCTGACTTCCGGCACCAGCCCCAGCGACTTGCCGCATAGCGTGCCATCCTGGTCGTTGGCAAGGGTGCGCAGCTTCGCGCTGGGAAACACCAGCAGGCCGACCTCATCGCGATCGTGGCCGGTGATGACGATATCCAGCGCATAGGGCGACATCGCCGAGACCGCCCGCACGCGCAGCGCGCCAACCGAGACCCAGGTGCCCGTGGTCAGCTTGAAGTCCTCGGACACACGGCCGTCAAAGATGACGCCGCTGTTCGGGTCGGCGGGGTCGGCGAGCCGCCCCGCATCGCCCATGCGATAGAAGCCTTGCTCGTCGAACGCGGCGCGCGTCTTCTCCTCGTCGCCGAGATAGCCCGCGAAGATCGACGGCCCGCGCACGCGCAGTTCGTGCTTGTCCTGGCAGGGCACGAACTTCAGTTCCACGCCAGGGACAGGCACGCCGATATTGCGCGTATCCGACGAGGAGAAATGCGCACTCGTCACAACGGGAGAGGTTTCCGTCGAGCCCCACTCCGTCGTGAAGAAGAGCGATTGATGCCGCACCCCGCGCGCCACCGCGCGCAGGCGGTCCGCCGTCTTCTGCGGCAGCGCCGCGGCCGCGAAGAACAGCATGTCCAGCCGTCCGAACAACGCGGCGGCCAGCGCTTCGTCCGCCTCCAGGTAGGGCAGCAGCGCGTCGTAGCCCTTGGGCACGTTGAAGAACAGCGTCGGGCGAACCTGCCGGATGCCCTCGATGGTCCGCTCGATCAGGCCGGGCGCCGGGCGGCCGTCGTCGATATACAGCGAGCCGCCGTTGCGCAAAACCAGGTTGAAATTGTGGTTGGCGCCGAAGGTATGGCTCCACGGCAGCCAGTCCAGCACCACGGGATGCGCCTCGTCCACGAACGGCCAGCACTGCGCGATCATCTGCTGGTTGGCGCAGAGCATCTCGTGCGTGTTCGGCACCAGCTTGGGCGCGCCCGTCGAGCCGGAAGTCAGCAGGATGCGGGCAACGGTGCTGCCCGTGATGCGGTGAAACGCCGCGTCCACGCCGGGACCGGCGCTGGCCGCGCAGAGCGCGGAGAACGGCATCTCGCCGCCGGTGGCGCCCGTGGCATAGACCACTGGGCACGAGAGCCCGGCTCCCCGTATTGCCGCCCCATACAATGCGGCATCTTCCGCATAGACAAGGCCCGGATGCAGGCTGGCCAGAATGGCGTGCAGCTTGCCATGATCGCTGCCCATCCTGGCATAGGCCGACGACACCACAGCGATGCGCCGCCCTACGTGCATAGCCGCCAGCGAAAGCAGCGCCAGGTTCACGCTGTTGTCCGACAGGGCGACGACCGGGGCATCCTCGGCGATACCGAGATCCAGCAGCGCCTGGCCGATATTGCGGACCGTGGCAAGCGCCTCGCCGTAGCTGACGGTATG
This sequence comes from Cupriavidus sp. SK-3, assembly GCF_000611145.1. NCBI lineage: Bacteria > Pseudomonadati > Pseudomonadota > Betaproteobacteria > Burkholderiales > Burkholderiaceae > Cupriavidus > Cupriavidus sp. SK-3. The sequence continues at coordinate 6,057 of NZ_JFJV02000223.1, forward strand.
CCAGCCCGATTCCCTGCGCTCCGCCAGGAAGACGCGGGACGGCGCCCTGGCCGCCCATCGGGCGAGCCATTCGCCAATACAGCGATCGAATGCCGCCAGCGGCGCCGACGAGCGCAAGACGAAGCTGCCATCGGGCAGGTCGGTGCGCACGATGCTGGGCCGCGCCAGCCGCAGGCCGGTATCGGGCCCGGCGGTATCGGGCGCGGATGCGCGGGGGGCGATGGCGGGCATCGGGCTCATCGGGCTGATCGGGCTCATCGGCCTCATTTGGCGAGCTTCCATGTGCCCTCCTGCACCTTGACCAGGATGCGGCCGCGCGCATCATAGCTGGAATGGTCGGTCTTGCTGATGTTGATCACGCCATGCGCGCCGGGCAGGTCCGTCGTGCCCTCGATGGCGTCGCGCAACGCCTGCCGGAAGCCCGGCGTGCCCGGCTGTGCCGTCCTTGCCGCCGTGGCCACGGCGCGTTCCAGCACCAGGTAGGCGTCATACGCGTAGGCGGCGAAGAGATCGCGCGAGCCCGTGCCGTACTTCGCTTCGTAGCGCTTGACGAATTCGGTGGCCACCGCCTTGCTGGGATGGTCCGCCGGCAGTTGCTCCGCCACCAGCAGCACGCCTGCGGGCAAGACCACGCCATCCGCGGACTTGCCGCCCACGCGCAGGAAGTCGTTGTTCGCCACGCCGTGTGTCTGATAGATCGCGCCCTTGAAGCCGCGCTCGCGCAAGGTGGCCATCGGCAGCGCGGCTGGCGTGCCACTGCCGGCTACGATCACCGCATCGGGCTTCGCGGCCAGCAGCTTGATGGTCTGCCCGGCCACCGACTGGTCGGTGCGCGCGAAGCGTTCGACCGCCGTGACGCGGATGCCGGCGGCTTCCGCGCGCGGCTGGATATCCTTGAGCCACGCCTCTCCGTAGGAATCGTTGTAGCCGACGAATCCCAAGGTGGCGACCTTGCGGGCCTTCATGTCATCGACCAGGGCCGTGGACATCACCGCCACCGATTGCGGCAGGGAGAAAGCCCAGGCCATCAGTTCAGGCTTGGGGATGAAGGGACACAGGCCGATGGACGGTGTCTTGCCTTCCGCGGCGACAGCGGCGACGGCCAGGCAGGCCGGCGTGGTCGACGAGCCGACGATAGCGTCCGCTTTCTCTTCCTGGATCAGCCGGCGCGCGTTCTTCGAGGCGGCGGAGGGGTCCGTAGCATCGTCGAGGACGACGTAGCGCACCGGCTTTCCACCCAGCGTCTTCGGCAGCATCGCGATCGCCTGCTTTTCCGGGATGCCCAGCGACGCGCCCGGCCCGGTCGCGGATACCGTGACACCGATGGTCACCTCGGCGGTTTGCGCAACCGCGGCAGCGGTCCATGCGGACAGGGCGATCCCCGCCGCGATCGCAGCGTACTTGATTTGCATTGCAGTCTCCTGGTTGCCCGTTCTGGCGACGGGCGTTAGCGTCAATCCACGTGGCAGCGCACCTGCCCCAGCCCTTCGATTTCCAGATGCAGTTCGTCGCCGTGGCCCATCTTGAACATGGGCCCGAGCGCGCCCGAGAGGACGACATCGCCGGCACGCAGCGGCTCGCCCATCGCGATCATGGTGCGCGCCAGCCACCACGCGGCATGCAGCGGATGACCCAGGCAAGCGGCCCCGTCGCCCTCTGAAGCTGGCTCGGCATTGCGCGTGAAGCGCATCGCGCAATCGGCCAGCGCCAGTTCGGTCACGCGCTTCGGATCGGTACCGAGCACGTAAAGTCCGCAGGACGCGTTGTCCGCGACCGTATCGACCAGCGTGATCTTCCAGTCCTGGATCGCACTGTCGACGATCTCGATGGCGGGCAACGCAAATTCGATGGCGCGCAGGAAGCGCCCCCAGGTGAGGGTCTCGTCGTCCAGGTCGCGGCCGATGACGAAGGCCACCTCCCCTTCCGCCTTGGGCTGGATCAGCGATCCGGAAGGAATCGCGGAGCCGGACAGGAACTCCATATCGGCGAACAGCACGCCGAAATCCGGCTGGTCGACGCCGAGTTGCGCCTGCACGGCCTTCGACGTCAGGCCGATCTTCTTGCCGCTGATGGCACGGCCTTCGCTGAGCGCGCGACTCGTGTTGGCGGCGGCGACGGCATAGGCTGCTTCGAGGCCGGCGATGCCGAAGGTCTCGGAGACCCTGGCAATGGGGCTGCGCTCGCGGCGGGCCTGGTACAGCGCGTCGGCCGCTTGCTGGATGGGGGTGTCTGTCATTGTTGTCTGCCTGGTGATGCTTGTTGTCTTATGTCCGTCTGTCTGTCTGTCTGCCTGCCTGCCCGCAACGCTAGGCGGCGGCGAGACGCTCCACGGTGTCGGAATAGACCGGACGGTATCTCGGCATCAGATGCAGGAGTTGCCCGGCCTCCGCGGCCAGGCAGCCGGCATAGCTGTCAGCCAGCTCCGCAACCACGTCCTCGACCGACCCGACCGCCCGGATCGCGCCGACACCGTGGCCCGCCGACCACACGTCCCGCCATGCCTTCGGCGCGGAAGCGATGTCGCCGGAGAAATCGATCTTTTTCTCCTCCTTGAGCTTTTCAGGGGTGAAGCCCGCCGCCGCCACGGTCGGCTTGAGCCAGTTCGCCATCACGCCGGATACGGCAGTGGACTGGACCAGGTCTTCCATGCTGCTGTCCACCAGCATGTCGCGGTAGGCAGGCGCAGCCATGCTTTCCCGCGTCGCGATCAGGCGGGTGCCGACCACCACGAAATCGGCGCCCAGCAACTGCGCTGCCCGGATCTCCGCGCCGCTGGAAATGGCGCCAGCCAGGCCGATGGGACCATCCCAGAAGCGCCGGACTTCCGCCAGGAAGGCGAACGGGTGATAGGTGCCGGTATGGCCGCCGGCGCCGCTGGTGACCAGCACCAGGCCGTCCACGCCGGCGTCGATCGCCTTGCGGGCCAGCGCCGGGGAAATGACGTCCGCCATCACCAGCCCGCCGTAGCCGTGCACGCGCTCCAGCACGCGGCGCGGGCTGCCCAGCGCCGTGGTGACGATGCCCGGGCGATACCGTTCGACCAGCTCCATTTCCGCGTCGAAGCGGTCATAGCTGCTGTGGACGATCATGTTCAGCGCCCACGGCACTTGCGGGCTGTGGACGGCCTCGGCTGCGATCCGCGCCAGCGCTGCATCGAGCGCGGCGAGGTTGCGCGCGTTCGGGGCGGCGTAGGTGCCGACGATGCCCGCCTTCATGCTGGCGGTCACCAGGTCCGGGCCGGACACCAGGAACATCGGCGCCGCCATGACCGGCAGGCGCGCTCCGGCGAAGACATCGCGCACGGCGGCGTGCGAGGCGTTGGGTGGTGCGCTGGGTGGTGCGTTGGGTGATGCGTTGGATGTGCTGGGGGCGTTGGGGGCGTTCATCTCGTCGGTTCTCGTCTTTTATCCGTTCTTGCGCTGTCAGCGATCCCGGGGACGGCCGGGCCGCCCCCGCACTTCCCAGCCCCCCCCNTTCCCAGCCGCCATCGCTTTGCAGGATGGCGGCGGTGGTTGCCGGGGAATTGGTGCGCGAGGCCAGTAGCACGTAGTGCCCGGTGTGGTCCTCCGGCTGGGCGATGAAACCCAGTGGCACCGAGTTAGCCACGGCATCCGAGAAACCGGGGATCTCCGACAGCAGGGTTTCCTGCTTGCCAAGGGACTCCGGGCCTTTCAATGGTGTCACCGTGCCGCCGGGCGCCACGCCGTTCACGCGGATTTCCGGTGCCAGTTCATAGGCGAGCTGGCGGATCAGGCCCACACAGGCGTGTTTGGACGCCACGTAGACCGGGCCGCCGCCGCCGGCATAAAAGCTGGAGTTCGACAACGTGAAGATCATGCTGCCCCGCGTTTCCCGCAGTGCGGGTGCAGCCGCATGGGCCGCCAGCAGGTAGCCCAGCACGTTGACGTCGAACACTTCCCGGAAGGTCGCGCTGACCACGCCGCGATCGAGCTTGCGCAGCGTGGCGAAGTGGTCCCATACGCCGGCATTCCCGACCAGTGTGTCGAGCTTGCCGAATGCCTTGACGGTGGCTTGCACCGCCTCCGTGTTGGCATCCTCCGAGCGCACATCGCCCACCGTGACCGCCACGCGGCTGCCGAACTCGGCCCGCATGGCATCCGCCGCCTGCGCATTGCGCACCAGCACGCCGACGCCGGCAGCGCCCTCGGCAAGGAACCTGCGCGTGACCGCCAGGCCAATGCCTGAGTTGGCGCCGGTCACCAGTGCCACATCGTTATCGAGCCAGCCCATGATCAGAAGAAGGTATTGAGGTTCTTGGACATCAGCAGGGACTGCGTGATGACAATCTTGCGGCGGGCGATGCGGAAATCCTCGCCGCCGGCGCGCAGCACATCCTCGCGCCGGCCCAGCAGCAGATCGTTGTCCGCCTCGCCCCGGCTCCGGTAATTGACGAAGACCGAATGCACGATGAACTCGCCATCCGCCTCACCCGCGTACGCCTCGATATTGCTGATCACGTGCACGTGCCGGGTAGGCGGATCCTCGGCCCAGGCGGAGGGCTGCTTGAAGCGGGCGACGCGGCGTGACAGGTCGAAGTGGTTGTCGTCGAAATACGCGCCCCGCCCGATGGCGTAGGCGCCGAGCTTGTCCGCGCGGCGGCGGTTTTCGATGGCGGGCATCCAGTAGTGGATGTCGTCCGTCATCAGCGCGAGCCAGTCGCTCCACGCCTCGCTGTCGAGCAGGCGTGCCTCGCGGTACAGGAACTGCCGGATCCTGTGGGCGGTGGCAAGGTCCACCGCTTGCAGCGCCGGGGTTGCAGGTTGCGGTTGCGGGAGCGCGCTCATGCGACCTCCTTCAGGCTGTCGTTGGCGAATGCGCTCTCGGGCAGGCTCGGCTTGTCGCGCACCGGGACTTCCTCCCACGCGCGCGCCTGCATCAGGTCCAGCCAGCGCTGGTAGAACGCCCGGTGATTGGCTTCGTTCACCTGGTTGCGATAGACGTTCCCCGGCAACTCGCTGTTGGCCAGCCTGGTATCGCGGCCCAGGCCCATGTACAGATCCTGCTGGCGCGTGACGAAGCCGGCGTTGGTGCGGGTGGAGAACTCGAAATTCTCGCCGTCATCCATCTCGAACACGCCGGAGGGCGAGAACGTCAGCATGGTGCCCTTGAGCCAGCGATCCTTGATGTCCTGCGGCGCGCTCTTGTTGACGATGGTCCAGGTGTGCAGCTCGATCTTGCCCGGCCCGCGCGGATGCCAGACGCGGAAGGTGTTCTGCCCCGGCAGGAAGGAAAGGTTCGGGAAGACGCTGACCGAGGAGATCGAGCCGATCATCTTCGAGCGGAACTCGCCAAGCCGCTCGGCCACCTTGGGCTGGATCCCGTACAGGTACTTGCGGATTTCCTTGTCGCCCAGGGTCGCCGCGTTGCCGACGATGTCCAGGTTGAACTCCCAGCCGTGGCCGTTGAAATTGACGTGGTAGGAGTCCGGGTCCTTGTAGACCTCGGCCACCGGTCCGCCGAGCATGGCGCGCGCGGCGGAGTCATGCGTCCACAGCGCGTGATAGATGTCGCCGATAAAATTCTCGACCGGGACTTTCCAGTTGCAGTTGATCACCGACTTGACGCAACCGCCGACGAATTCCGTGCCCTCGCCATCCATGTCCAGCATGACGTCCAGGTAATAGCGGAAATCGCCGAGGAACTCCTCCAGCGAAGGCGCGTCCGGATCCATATTGCCGAACATCAGCCCCTTGTAGCTCGCCACCTTGGCAACCGGATGCAGCCCGTGCTCCGCGCGGTCCATGCCGCTGGCCTCGAACAGCTCCTGCCCGGCCATGCCGCGCAGCGCGCCATCGATGCCGAAACTCCAGCCGTGGTAGTTGCAGACAAAGCTGCGCGCGTTGCCGGCATCGGTGAAGTTCAGCTTGTTGCCGCGATGCGGGCAGGTATTCAGGAAGGCACGAATGGAGCCGTCCTTTTGCCGCACCACGATCACATTGTCTTCCGCCATATAGGTGGTGACGTAGTCGCCTGCCTTGGGAATCTGCGACTCGTGGGCCAGGAAGAGCCAGCTGCGCGCGAAGATCTTCTCCAGCTCCTGCTCATAGATGCGCTGGTCCCAGTAGACCCGGCGCGACAGCCTGCCGGTGTCGAGGTCAAGCAGGCGATCCAGGTCGCGCAGGGGCGCGCTGGCGGGGTCCTTGCGCAAGCGTTCGCAATTGCCGCTGCATTCGTGTGTCATGTTCGGTCTCTCAGATGGCAGAAGACGCCGCTTCGGATTCCTCGTCCAGATCGGCGTAGATCTGGTCACCCTCCAGGATTACCTTGTACGTGCGCAGGTCGACCGTGCACGGGAATCCAACTGCCTGTCCGGTGGGGATGTGGAACTGGCCGTCATGGACCGGGCAGGCGATCAGGTCGCCATCGACGATGTCGCCTTCGGACAGCGACGCGGTCGCGTGCGTGCACACGTCGCTGGTGGCGAAATACTCGCCGTCGATGTTGTAGACGGCCAGGGGGCAGCCCGATGTCTCGACCTTGCACACCTGGCCTGGCGCCAGCGCTTCGCGCTGGATCAGGAAGACTTTATTGCTCATTGCTGTATTTCCTTCTTGTCCGGCTTACCGCCGGTCACTGCGTCACTGCGTCACTGCAGATGCAGCTGGACGAATCCCAGTCCGGTCACCCATTCCGGGACGGCTTCATAGGCGATGGTCTCGCCGCGCGCGCCTTCCAGCGCGCCCATCGCGCAGGCCCAGTTCCGGATCTCCATGCCACCGTTGCCGCCGTTGGCCAGGATGTACTCGTCGCTGAGGGCGGCAAGCGCCCGCAGGTCGTTGCGTTCGGCATAACCCAGGATCTCGCGATCAAAGGTTTCGTTGACCTTGCCCATCTCCGCGGTGCCGACCCAGTGGCTGATGCCGCCGCTGCCGATCACCACGACCCGTTCATCTTCCGGACCAGCGCTGACCGCATCGCGGATGTGGCGGCCGACCTGGATGGCGCGTTCCATCCGGATATAGGGGTCGACACCGGCCGCGAGGTAGACCGGGACGGTACCGACGGCGTGGCCCGCTTCCCGCATCGGCTGCACCATCAACTGGTTCGGGATCGCAATCGCATGGTCCACCGTCAGCGCGCGCGCCACTGCCCAGTCGAAGCCGTTTGCGTGGCCTTCCCTGGCGATATGCGATGCCAGCGCCTCGCTGTTCGGTATCACGCCGCGCTTCAGGCCGGGCATGGCATCCAGCGGGCCGTCGACATCGCCCGTGCCGATCAGGTAACTGGGCAGGCAACCGGTGCCGAACAGCATGTAGTGGTCCGCGCCCACGATCACCACGCTGGTGGGCGCCAGTTCGGCCAGCCGCGCCGCGCAAGTCTTGAAGGCATTCCACATGCGGTCCCGCACCGCGGGAGCCGGCGCATCGGGCGCGACGAACATCACCGGGTCATGGGGCACCAGGAAGCCACCTACGATCTTTCCCATCTTTTGTTCCTGCTCCTGTTCCTGTTCCTAACGCTTCAATGCGGCGCTGTGCAACGCCTCCGCCGCGCCGACCGGGCGCAGCTTCTTCATGTAGGCGCGCATGTCGCGCTCCGGCGACAGCTCCTGCCAGAAGCCCATGGTCAGCATCGGGTTGACGCCGGCCTGCTGCAGGCCAAGCACATCGAACTGCATCAACATGGCCCGCTCCGCTTCGCCAAGGGCGAAGCGCCGCAGATAGGCTTCGGCATCTTCGCGAAAGCGCTGCTTGGCCGCGCGATCTACCGTGAGCTGGTGGAGGACCTTTTCGAGGACGTTGCGGCTCATGGTCTCAGGCGCAGAAATGGGTGACCAGGTGCAGGAAGTCAGCTCGCCGCTCGGTCTGGACCCAGTGCCCGCACTGGCCGAACAGGTGCAGGTCCGCCTGCGGGATCGTGCGTGCCAGGAGCTGGCCGCATGCCGGCGGGACCACGCGGTCTTCGCGTCCGTGCAGCACCAGCGTGGGCGCCTCGATCTTGGCGATGGCGGCTTCCGGGAAACCCTTGACGATCGTCGGCCCTTCCGCGTTGGGCTTGGGCAGCAGCTTGCGCAACGCATCCTGGGCACCGGGACGGGCGCTGGCCTCATAGCGGGACTGCACCATTTCCGGGGTGATGATCGACTGGTCGAAGGGGAACAGCCGCATCGTCTTTTCCATGTTCTCCGGCGACGGCTCGTACTCCCACGCGGAACGCAGGCCCGGCGTCTGCTCGAACTCCCCCGCCGGCGTGCCAAGCAGCACAAGGCGCTCGACGCGCTTGGGATCGAACACCGCCAGGCCGACGGAAAGTGCACCGCCAAAGGAATTGCCTACAAACGAAGCCTTCTCGATGTCCAGCGCATCCATGATGCCGACCAGATGCCGCACCCATAGCTTGATGTCGTACTTCGTGCCTTCCTTGAACTCGGTAAAGCCAAAGCCCGCAATGTCCGGAACGATGACGCGGAAGGTCTTGGCGAGTTCGCCCATCACGCCCTTCCAGTTCGACCAGCCCGACACGCCCGGGCCCGAGCCATGCAGCAGGAAAAGCGGCTTCCCCGAGCCCTGGTCGAAGTAGTTGGTTTGGTGTTCTGCGGCGGTCAAGGTCAAGCCGACGCCTTCGTACTGACTCATCTCAATTTCTCCATACACATACGTATGTGTATGGTAGGAAGCGAAGCAGATCCGGTCAAGCACGAAATCCCGCTAATTGATCGGGGTTAACCCGAAAACTGCCGAGAACCCTGCCATACATATGTGTATTGAGCGAGGGAAGTACAATCCTCACCATATTTCTTGGAGGCACTATGCCAAAAGGCACGGGGGCGAGTTCCGCGGCCCCTCGCAACCAACTCACGCCGGAAGACTGGATCAAGGCTGCCCGCAATCTGCTGGTCAGCCGGAGCATTGACGCCGTGCGCGTCGAAGTGCTCGCCAAGGAACTGGAGGTCACGCGCGGCAGCTTCTATTGGCACTTCAAGGACCGTGAAGACCTGCTGCGCCGCATGCTGACCGCCTGGCGAGATGAAGCCACCGAGCAGATCATTTACCGCTTCGAACGCCGCGGACTGCCGCCGCGGGAGCTGATCCGGGACTTGCTCTCGTTGCCGTTCCGGGGGACGGCCGCGGAGGAGGCAGCGTCAACCGAACTTGCCATCCGTGCCTGGGCTCGCCGGGAAGAGCGGGTACGCCAGGTGCTTGACGAAGTCGATGCCAAGCGCCTTTCCTATATCGCACAATGCTTCAGCGCACTCGGGTTCGACATCCCCGAAGCGCGGGCCAGGGCTTTTGCACTATACAGTTATGAATTGTCGGAGTCCCTGCTGTCCCATCAGGGCACCGCGGCGCAGAAGGAAGAGCGCAGGGCCTGCATCGAACGCCTGTTGCTGGCGCAGGTTTAGGGGCCGTCCGGGGGCCGGGGACCGGCGGCCGCCCCATCGGCTTGCCGTAGATGCGTGCCCAAAAGCCGCGCGGCGGAGGAAAGAGGTACCCCCGAGCGCGTGGCCAGCAACAGCCGCCGGCTCGCCCACGCATCCGCTGATTCCGGTAATTGCAGAGTCCTGCCGCAAGCTGGAATGGTGAATGTGGGTCAATCACTGGGAGGCTGAGCGGGAAGACGAAGTGCTGGATAGCCCGTTTCGCCCCGCCCCAGGTGCCAGATTGCTGAAGTTTGTGCGATCGCGCCCGTTGGTGGATGACTCTCTCCAGGCAGAGGCTGGCGCAATCGCCAGGCAGGCGCCCGCAGTGCTCGCGAGATGGCGCGAATAACTCTCCCGAAACATGTACCCCGAGGTACACGATGCCCAGGCGCCCGAACGGGACATGGCCCTGCAGGGCTTCACGTTATTTCCGAGAAGGAATATCTTTCCGAAATCTCTCAACTTCTCCATGTAGATACTTTCGGCGAATGTGTTCTGCAAAGCCCAGGCTGCCTCTATATAAGACTTCCGACTGGAAGCCGTGTCAATATGACCGAAGTTTTAAAAACAGGCTATATCTTCGTAGAGATCGGCATCGAATTTGGAGCGAAAGGATTGACTTCCGCTGGCAAGGCCTTCATTGCCTCGATTAGCACCTTCTACCCTACAAGCCTCGAAAAGAAGTAGTCCCGCTCCCCTGCCCTGTGCGCAAGCTGCTGCTTTTCCAGGCAGATTCATACTTGTCCTATATCTATCGAATAGGCCCCCATGCTATTAATGACGGCAGACTGCCTTATTGATCGCTATCACGAGAATTGGCAGTCTGCCAGGCAGAGGCAAAAGGCACATGAAGTGTGCCTTTAAATTAGTGAATTCGCCTTTGCAGACCATTTCTCCCCAACAGGGGCATGGAGATCAAATTGGACCGAGGAATCAAAGACGAAGGCTTCGTTAGCCACGCGCTGGAAATTGCGGATCGCGGCTGCGGGCGCTGGATCGCCAATCAAAGCGCTTTCAATCATCCGGCCAGGCATCCGCTGGAGCCGATGGTGAAGGCGGCGATTGTGACGGCAGTGGCGATCTATGTGCAGAAATTCCGCTGGCCGGAAGAAGAGCTGGCCAGTGCCTTGGCCATCGTTACCGTAGGGGACGCGCAGGTATTGATCGATCGGCTCTTTCTGAGCGTACCCAAGCCGTAATACCGAGCAATACTTGCATGCAAGAAAGCCGCCTGCGGGCGGCTTTTCTGATCAAACCACGATCTCCCCGGACATCTGCGGCTTGCGCGCCAATAATTCCGCCAGTTTCTTCAATGCAGCCGCAAGATGAGAACGCGTCTCGACCCCGCCCAGCGAAATGCGGATCGCGTTGGGCGGCGTGGGCCCGGAATAAAACGCTTCAGAGGCGGTGACCCGCAAATCCTCAGCCCGCGCGGCCTGCGTCAGCGCCTGGGACGTCCAGTAGCTCGGCAACCGGTGCCAGACATGTATGCCGCTGGGCGGCGCCTGGTCCACGCTCGACAGCAACTGCCGTGCAAGCTCCCGCCGCGCGAACGCTTCCGCGCGGATCCCGGCCAGCAGCTGGGCTGCGGAGCCTTCGTGAATCCACTGTGTGGCCAGCGCGGTCGACAATGGCGTCGACATCAGCGCAAAGGAGCGCAGCGCGGCCAGCACGCCCGCCCGGCTGCGCGCATCGGGCAAGCGGATGTAGGCGGTCCGCAGTCCCGGACTCAGGCATTTCGATAGCGTGGAGACGTAGTAGACCTGGCCCGGCGCAAAGTGGGCCACAGGCGGCGGTGCATTGCTGCCGAGCAGCCAGTAAGGATCGTCTTCGATGATCCAGGCGCCGCACTTCTGCGCGGCCAGCGCGATATCGCGGCGGCGATGCCCGGGCATGGTCCGCGCGGTCGGGTTCTGGATGGTTGGATTCAGGTAGATCGCGCGCGCGCCATGCTCGCGGCATGCTTGCTCCAGCGCATCGGGCCGCATTCCTTCGTCATCGGCGGAGATGGTCACCACGCGCCTCCCGAGCTGTTCCGCCGCCGCGCGCAGACCCGGATAGATCAGCGGCTCCGCGATGATCGCCTCGCCGGGCTGCGTGAGCGTGAGGATCAGCGCCGCCAGCGCGGCCTGGGCGCCGGGGCAGGCAATCAGTTGTTGCGGGCTGACCGGTTCCAGCATCGGTTTCAGCCACATGGCGCCGGCGGCCCGGTCCGCTTTGCTGCCGCCACCGAGCTGGTAGGTCATGAGCAGGTGCGCATCGGACCGCAACAGCACCTGCGACAAGCCGCGCTGCAACATGTCGTGGAAATCCACGCCGGCAGGAGGCGGCGGCACGTTCATGCTCAGGTCGACCATCTGCGCCAGTTCGACCTTCGGCGCGGCGACGAACGTGCCCAGCGCTCCGCGCGCCTCGATCAGGTTGCGCCGCTTGGCCTCGGTGAAGGCCCGCGTCACCGTGGTGAGATCCACCCCGAGCTGCCCGGCCAGGGTGCGTTGCGGCGGCAGGCGGTCCCCCGGGTTCAGCTGCCCTTCCCCCACCGCGCGCTCGATGAAGCCAACGATCTGCTGGTAGCGCGCACCCTCGCCGCGCACGAAGGCGGTCGACCAGTCGGGTCCGGCCCCTTCATCTTGTATGGATTCCGTTTGACGCATTTTCCTTGATGTATGGCCTTTGTCTTACATTATCATGCGCCGCAGCATCACACAAATCCATACATTTAACGCTTTGTATGCGTTTCCCGCCGTCCGGGCGGATTTCCCTTTCTCGCAATGGTTTCCAGCGTGCTGTGGCAGGCGGTCTCGACGCGTGCGCCGGTTATGTGATGCATAACCAAGGTATGTCTTATGCGTAACTTAATGGCCGGCGCAAGCCATGCTGTCCGGCGCGATTCCAACAACAGGCACAGGCTGAACAACACAGGCAACGGCGCGCTGCGCTGCGCGGGGCTGCTCCTGGGTGCCGGAGCCATGCTCCTGCTCAGCGGCTGCCAGCTAGAGCTGCTATCGCCGAAGGGCGACATCGGGCACCAGGAAAGGACCCTGATCCTGGTGTCGCTGTTCCTGATGCTGCTGGTCGTCATTCCCGTCATTTTCCTGACGCTCTATTTCGGCTGGCGCTATCGCGCGTCCAATACCAAAGCAACCTATGCGCCCAAGTGGGCCCACTCCACCAGCATCGAGGTGGTCATCTGGACCATTCCGTGCGTGATCGTGGCCGCCCTGGCGGTTCTTATCTGGCGCACCACCCATTCGCTCGATCCTTACCGGCCGCTGGAGTCGACGGTCAAGCCCGTGCGCGTCGAGGCCGTGGCCCTGAACTGGAAATGGCTGTTCATCTACCCGGATTACGGCATCGCCTCGGTCAACCGGTTGCCGATCCCGGTCCATACGCCGATCAATTTCAAGATCACCGCGGAATCGATGATGAACTCCCTGTTCATCCCACAGCTCGGCAGCCAGGTCTACGCCATGGCCGGCATGGAAACCAAGCTGCACCTGATCGCCGACACGCCCGGCATCTACGCGGGGCTGTCCGCGGCCTATAGCGGCCCCGGATTCTCCGACATGCATTTCGACACCGTGGCCACCTCGCGCGAGGAGTTCGACGCCTGGGTCCGGCAAGCCAGGAAATCACCGCTGGTGCTGGACGAGAAGGCCTACCGCACGCTGGAGCTCCCGAGCACCAAAACGCCGGTGACCACCTACGCGAGCGTCGCGCCAGACCTGTTCCAGGGCATCGTCAACAAATACATGCATAGCGATGCGCGTGGCGATGTGCGCGGAGAAGTCTGCACAGCCCAAAGCCCCCCGCTGGCCGCCAACCCATGAAGCCAATGAATCCGCAACCTACGCAACATATGCAACACAACCACGCCGCGGCCACGGAGCACTGATCCATGTTCGGAAAATTAAACATCGATGCGATCCCGTACCATGAACCCATCATCATGGGTACGCTGGTCGCAGTCCTCCTGCTCGGTGCCGCGCTGACCGGCGCCGTTACCTACTTTGGCAAATGGAAGTACCTGTGGACCGAGTGGATCTGCTCGGTCGACCACAAGCGCATCGGCGTGATGTACATCATCATGGCGCTGGTCATGCTGCTGCGCGGCTTTGCCGACGCCATCATGATGCGCGTGCAGCAGGCGATCGCCGTGGGCGATGCGGCCGGCTACCTGCCTCCGCATCACTACGACCAGATCTTCACCGCGCACGGCGTGATCATGATCTTCTTCGTGGCGACGCCGTTCATCCTCGGCCTGATGAATGTCATCGTGCCGCTGCAGATCGGCGCCCGCGACGTGGCCTATCCGTTCGTGAACTCGCTCAGCTTCTGGCTCTCGGCGGTGGGCGCGGTGCTGGTCATGCTGTCGATGTTCGTCGGCGACTTTGCCGCTACTGGCTGGGTCGCCTATCCGCCGTTATCCGGGCTGGGATACAGCCCAACGGTGGGGGTCGACTACTACATATGGTCATTGCAGATATCGGGATTAGGGACAACGCTCACCGGCATCAACTTCATCGTCACCATCCTGCGCATGCGTGCGCCGGGCCTGACCCTGATGAAGATGCCGGTGTTCACCTGGACCGCGCTGATCACCAACATCCTGATCGTCGCCGTTTTCCCCGTCCTGACCGCCACGCTCGCCCTGCTCACCGCCGACAGGTACCTGGGCATGCATTTCTTCACCAATGAGCTTGGCGGCAACGCCATGATGTACGTCAACCTGATCTGGATCTGGGGACACCCCGAGGTCTACATCCTGATCCTGCCGTGCTTCGGGGCCTTCTCCGAGATCATCTCGACCTTCTCCGGCAAGCCGCTGTTTGGCTACAAGTCGATGGTGTACGCCACCTCGTCGATCGGCATCCTGTCGTTCTTCGTCTGGCTGCATCACTTCTTCACAATGGGCTCGGGCGCCAACGTCAATGCCTTCTTCGGGATCATGACGTCCATCATCTCGATCCCGACCGGGGTGAAGCTGTTCAACTGGCTGTTCACAATGTACCGCGGCCGCATCCGCTACCACTCTTCGACGCTGTGGACGATCGGCTTCATGGTCACCTTTGCCGTCGGCGGCATGACGGGTGTGCTGCTGGCCGTGCCCGGCGCCGATTTCGTGCTGCATAACAGCCTGTTCCTGGTCGCGCACTTCCACAACGTGATCATCGGCGGCGTGATCTTCGGCTGCCTGGCCGCGATGAGCTTCTGGTTCCCCAAGGTGTTCGGCTTCACCCTGAACGAGCGCTGGGGCAAGATCTCGTTCTGGTGCTGGCTGGTTGGCTTCTACCTGGCCTTCATGCCGCTCTACGTGCTCGGCTTCAAGGGCATGACCCGCCGCATGAATCACTACACGCACGCGGACTGGCAGCCTTACCTGATCGTCGCGCTATGCGGTGCCGTCATCATCGGTGCCGGCATCGTCGCCCTGCTTGTCCAGTTGGCCGTCAGCGTGCGCGACCGCAAGAACAACCGCGATCTCACCGGCGATCCCTGGGACGGCCGCAGCCTGGAGTGGGCCACCGCCTCGCCCGCGCCCTTCTACAACTTTGCCCATGTGCCGCACATCACCTCGCTGGAGCAGCACTGGGACGACAAGGAAGCGGGCCGTGCCTATGTCCGGCCAGGCCACTATGAAGACATCCATATGCCCAGGAATACCAGCGCGGGCGTGATCGTCTCGGCGTTCGGCCTGGTGCTCTGCTTCGCCCTCGTATGGCATATGTGGGCGCTCGCGGGCCTTGGCCTGCTGGGCATCATCGGCACCTTCATCGCACGGACCTACGACCGCGACGTGGACTACTACGTCCCCGCGACCGAAGTCGAACGCATCGAAAACTCGCGCTATGCGCAGCTACGCAAGGCGGCTTGACCCATGAGCTACACAGTCATTCACAACGCGCACGAACATGTCGGGCACGACGACGGAACGAAGACCACGCTAGGGTTCTGGATCTACCTGATGAGCGACTGCCTGATCTTCGCAGTGCTGTTCGCTACCTTCGGGGTACTCGCCGGCAACACGGCCGGCGGCCCGAGCGGCAGGGACCTGTTCGAGCTGCCGTTCGTGCTCGGGGAAACGATGCTGCTGCTGGTCAGCAGCTTCACCTTCGGCGTGGCCATGCTCAACATGCAGGCCGGGCGGGAGCGTCAGGTCATCCGGTGGCTGGGCGTCACGTTCCTGCTCGGCGCGGCCTTCATCGCCATGGAGCTGTACGAATTCGCCGAACTGCTTCATGCCGGCGCGGGGCCGGGCGTCAGCGCGTTCCTGTCTTCCTACTTTTCCCTGGTGGGCACCCACGGCCTGCATGTGAGCTGCGGCCTGCTGTGGATCCTGGTCATGATGCACCAGGTCAAATGCTTCGGACTGGATGGCGTGACCCGGCGCCGGCTGGCCTGCCTCAGCCTGTTCTGGCACTTCCTGGACCTGATCTGGATCTGCGTGTTTACCTTTGTCTACCTGCGAGAGTTTGTATGAAGACCGCCCACCTCCCCACCGGATCCGCGGCTCACGCGGCGCACGGCAGCATGAAAGGCTATCTGATCGGCTTTGCGCTGTCGCTGGTGCTCACCCTGGCGTCGTTCGGCGCGGTGATGGAAGGGCTCGTGCCCAAAGGCACGGGCCTCGCCGCCATCGTGGTGCTCTGCATCGCCCAACTGGTGGTGCAGCTGGTTTTCTTCCTGCACATCGGCACGTCTGCCGACCAGCGCCAGAACACGGCGATCTTCATCTGCACCGGGGCGCTGATCGCCATCATCGTCGCGGGATCGTTGTGGGTCATGCACAACGCCAACGTCAACATGATGCCGATGGATATGTCGCCGGAACGGGCGCGCCTGCGCGACTAGCGGGTCCGTGGCGCGGGTCCGTGGCCGGATCGCTTCTCCCGCGATCCGGCCACGCGCCGCGCGCGTCCCAACGGACAAATGGCTCTCTAGATAAACAGACTGCCGGCCGCCGCTTTGCTCAGGGCGGCTGACCAGTTACGGGAATTGTGCAAGCGCGCCGCCCGGTCCCCGAGCATGCTGTCGCCTCCCTCCCAATAGACCCAGCTCCGCCCTCGCCTTATCCGGTCCAGGTAAGCGACTTCAAATCCGGCCGGCAAGCGATAGACCATTGCCTCCAGCACGCTTTCGTCAGCGCCGAACACACCTGCAAGCCTGACCCTCCCGCCAGACAGTCCATCTGCAATCCTCAGGTCCAGATACGGCACGAACAGTCCGGCGCGGCGCAGTGCGTCAGGCATCGCGGAGGTCCAATCCCTGATAGCGTCACGCAACGCGCCAAGCGCAAGCGAGAACGCCCGCTCGTTTCTGGCCATCAGCACACGGCCGCTAAGCACGCCGTCGACCAGTGCATTGCCAGTTCCATGAAATGCCAGATCTGCAAGAGATCCGCCTTCGGCGTGGCGCTGACCGAGAAGCTCCAGGCAAGCCGCGAGGCCAGTTGCTGTCTTCTCGCCAAGGCTCAAGGCCGGGCAACGCGGATCGGATCCGGAAAGCAGAACCAGCACGTCGGCGGCATGGCGTGGTGACGCCAGCACGATGCGGTCATAGGCGAGACCGGCGTCCCGCATGAATAGCTCAAGCGCGGCACAGGCCGGACACCCGTCCAGTGAAAATAGCTGATACGTCATGAGTGAGACAGTTTCTCTGGCGCCGACGATACGCGCTAAGGACACGCCGGCGGCCGCAGGAATGGGCGCGAGCGCGTGGCCGCGCGAACCGCGCATGGAACGGATTCTTCGAATGTCGCGCAATGTCTTTGTCCCGGTGGGTCCGGGAGTCGCCGGGTCAACCGGCGGCATTGGCTTAGAGAGATGTTGCCGCAGCGCAGCAAGGAAAAACAGGAGCAGAAGACCGCTATTTACTGCGGAGCAGACGCAGCGTCTTGCGTGCTATTTTGACGAACGCCGAGCCCTTGCGATCAGTTGTGCCGGAACCGGAATGAACAATGCCTGATGGTGGACAGCCACGAAAGGCGATGGCCATGGACAGGGAGTGCCCAGCCTTCATCCGATGTCTCGAAGGCCGGGCTCGCCAGTGTCTCGAATCTGAATTTCGTTGGAGAGATAGCGCGAACGGATCAACGCAGGTTGCGCCCGCCGGCGCCGCATGCGGCTTGTGCAAAGTCGGAAAAGGCCCGCGCGGCCACGGTCCGGTATGCGCCCTTGCGCTGGAGCAATGCGGCTCCCCGGGGCGGCAGCGGCGGCTCCACCTTGAGCCTGCAAAGCTCGCTTTTGTCTTCAACGATGGCAGCGGGCAGCACCGTCATCAACCGGCCACGGCGCACTGCCTCGATCACGGCGTTGACAGAGTTCGCCTCGAATGCGATTCGCGGGGGAACGCCTTGCCCGCCAAAGTAGCTATCGATATAGCGGCGCGTTGCAAACTCCATGGTGAGCAACGCCATCGGCTCTCCCTCCAGTTCCTTCAGCGTCAGCGCCGTTCGCCGCCTGGCAAAGCGGTGCGCCGCGCCCACCACCAGTGAGAGCCGCTCCTGCATCAAGGTCTGAGCTTCGATGTCAGGCAGATGCACGTCCTCAAAGGCGATCCCGACATCCAGGTTGTCGGCGGCCAGCAGTTGCTCGATCTGCTCCTGCGGTATTTCCAGCAGGCGCAGCGTGACGCCGGGATATTTCTCGTTGAATCCCATGACCAGCGGCCCGACCAGATAGGGCGCGAAAGTGGGCGTCATCGCCAGGCGCAAGGTGCCCCGCGTCAGGTCGCGCACATCGTGGATGGCCCGCGTCCCCGCCTCCAGGTCCTGCAGCGCGCGGCGCGCATAGAGCAGGTACGCCTGGCCGGCATCCGTGGTCCTGATGCTGCGCCCGGACCGGTCGAAAAGCTGCACGCCCAGGGTCTCCTCAAGCTGCCTGATCTGCTGCGACAACGTTGGCTGGGAAACGTGCAGCAGTTCGGCGGCTCGCGTGAAGTTGCCACTGTCGGCGACGGCAAGGAAGTAACGGATATGACGCAGCAGCATGGGATTCAACTATTGGTATTGCCTATGGAAAGCATAATAAACCGGTCTTGGACCCTATAGCGAAATTCGTCCATGATTCTCGCATCGGTTCACCACCCACCACGATAGAGCAAAGCGATGCAAGACCTCATTGACGGATTCCTGAAGTTCCAGCGCGAAGAGTTCCCGAAACGCTCCGAACTCTTCAAGCGTCTGGCCACGCGCCAGAATCCGCGCACGCTGTTCATCGCCTGCTCCGACAGCCGGGTCGTGCCCGAACTGCTGACCCAACGCGAGCCTGGCGACCTGTTCGTGATCCGCAACGCCGGCAACGTGGTGCCGTCATACGGCACGCAGCCCGGTGGCGTTTCCGCCAGCGTCGAGTACGCGGTCGCTGGGCTTGGCGTCGCGGACGTGGTGATCTGCGGCCACTCGGATTGCGGCGCCATGACCGCGATTGCCACCTGCCAATGCCTGGATCACATGCCGGCCGTCGCCGGCTGGCTGCGTCACTGCGATGCCGCCAAGTCCATCAACGAGGCGCGCGAGCACGCATCGCCGCGCGCGCGTGTCGATTCGATGGTGCGCGAGAACGTCATCGCGCAACTCGCCAACATCAAGACCCATCCGTCCGTTGCCCTCGCGCTCGAGCAAGGGCGCCTGCAGCTTCACGGCTGGGTGTACGACATCGAAACGGGTTCGATCGCCGCCCTGGATGGCACCACGAACCGCTTTGTAGCCCTTGCGGACCATCCGCATGTCTGTGCAACCCCAACCAGGCACGGCATTGCTGCCTGAACACGTCGCCAATTCGGTTGCCGACAAGCTCGAACTGGGTGAGGATGCCGCGCGCCTGCTGCAGACCATCCCGTTGCGCGGCAGCATTCCGGGCGGCGTGCCGACCGACCCGACCATCTACCGGTTCTATGAAATCGTGCAGATCTATGGTTCGACGCTCAAGGCCCTGGTGCACGAGAAGTTCGGCGACGGCATCATCAGCGCCATCAACTTCAGGCTGGACATCCAGAAGGTCGAGGACCCGGACGGCGGTCACCGCGCCGTGATCACCCTCGACCGGAAGTATCTGCCCACAAAGCCCTTCTGAGCCGCCATTGGACGGCAGACGCATGCAAGCGGCTTTCGCCGCCCGCCGCGAACCCGCCAGCTCGCCGACCGGGCACTGCACGCGGTCCGGCACAGCCGAGGCTGGACGCGCGCTACGCGGGGATCTCCGCCATGCCGAGGAGTTTCAGCCGCTGCACCTTGCCGGACGGTCCCTTGGGCAGTTCGTCGACAAAGCGGAATGACCTGGGTGTCTTGTAAGCGCCCAGTTCGTCATGACATTCGGGCCACGCACCAGGATCTCGCCCGCCTCACCCGAAGCGACCACATTTCCCTCCGCATTGACAAGCCCGACCTCATTGCCAAAGGCCCGCCCAAGACTGCCGATCTTGCGCAGGGCTCTAGCCCCGGGTCGAAATCGAATGGCCGTTGCGCATGCACTTGCAGCCGGGCTCGCATGTGCCGCTACATCGCTCGGCAAGCGGCAAAGTCCCGCTCAGCTTCCTGCCGAAGGAAAGACGCGACCGCATGGTCGATACATTGCCGCTGCACGCGTATTCGGAGCGGACCATCATTGATCGCGAAGCGTTGCGCAAAGAACTTGCGACGACACGCAAGCGCACGCTGACCATCAAAGAACGGGAGCATCTGCAGGGGGTGATCGCGATTGCGGTGCCGGTCATGCTGGATCGCAATCGTGCCTGCGCGGCGATCGCGGTGCAGGCGCCGGTCGGGCGGCTTACGCTCGACGACCTGCTGGCCTTCGTCCCCGATCTGCGCAAGGCTGCCGAAGAAACGGCGGAGACATTCCGGACATGACCAGCTGATGCAGTGCCAGGCAAGGGGGGGCCGCCACGCTGCTGGCGGCGGAAAGGATTTGAACTACGCGCGGTCGAGCCATTCGCGATGCGAACGATACCCGGCGATCCAGCACTATTTCTTGCCCGTGATCACGAATCAGGCACAAGTGTACCGATCAGCGTAAACGAAGCCACAAAAGCAAAACCCCCCAGTACTTTC
>NZ_JFJV02000224.1:0-20235 GCF_000611145.1 Cupriavidus sp. SK-3
CGTGCATCGCCAGGTGTGGGAATCCCCTGCCGTTAGGCAGGGGAGGACGTCAACCCTAGTCCGATATGCTTATAGCCAGGCTTACCCACATGCCTCAGAATTCCCCCCCGCCATAGTGCCTGAGCCGGCACTTTGATAAATATCCCGCGGGGGACTGCCCGGTATTTCGGGCAGCGTGGGAAGCCTTAGGTGGGAACATCCATACCCGGAATGCATCGTCACGCGGCACCAGGCGCGAGAGCGCGTTGGCAGGCAAGCAAAGCGAGCTCTTCCGGGGCGGGACATAAAAATGAAGAAAACAGGGGTCAACAGGTGAATTTGTTGCGAATGGACGGTGTCATGCGCCGCGCGGCTGGCTTGCGCCAAGCAAGCCGGGGTACGCCGATGACAAGAGCCTGGCTTGGCGCGCTGCTGGCCGTGATTGCTGCCTGGCTATGCCCGGCACAGGCGCAGGCGCAGACGGCGGCACCCGCAGGCGTCCGCGCCCCCAACATTGCCTTCCACTACGGCAGCAAGCCGCCGGTGGACGCCTTGCAAGCCTTCGATATCGCGGTCGTCGAACCCGACAGCGGCTTCGACCCGCGCACCGCCGCCACGCCCAATACGCAGTGGTTCTCCTACGTCAGCATTGGCGAGGTCTATCCTTCGCGTCCCTACCTGAAGGACATCCCCAAGGCCTGGCTGACCGGCAATAACGACGCCTGGGGCGCCCGCGTGGTCGACCAGGCCGCCGAGGGCTGGCCTGCCTTCTATGTGGACAAGGTCATCACGCCGTTGTGGCAGCGCGGCTTTCGCGGCTTCTTCCTTGACACGCTCGATTCCTACCAGCTCGTTGCCAAGACCGATGCCGAACGTGCCCGCCAGGAAGCAGGCATGGTGGCGGTGATCCGCGCCATCAAGGCCCGCTATCCCGACGCCAGGCTGATCTTCAATCGCGGCTTCGAGATCCTGCCGCAAGTCAGCCAGCTGGCGTACGCGGTCGCGTTCGAGTCGCTCTACCGCGGCTGGGACCAGGCGGGCAAGCGCTACACCGAAGTCAGCGAGGCCGACCGCAACTGGCTGCTGGGCCAGGCCCGCACGATCCGGGAGCAGTACCGCTTGCCGGTGATCTCGATCGACTACTGCCCGCCCGCCGACCGCAAGTGCGCGCGCGACACCGCCGCGCGGATCCGCGCGCTGGACATCATCCCCTACGTGGCCGACCCTGGCCTGCAGACGGTTGGCATCGGCAGCATCGAGGTGATGCCGCGCCGCGTGCTGGTGGTGCAGGACCGCGACCCGGGCGTGCCGGTCGATCGTTCTCCGGGCGTGCGTTTCGTGGCGATGCCGCTGAACTACCTGGGCTATCGCGTGGACTTCGCCGAAGCCAGCGAGCCGTTGCCCGAGGTCGGCCCGGATCGCTACGCCGGCGTGGTGATCTGGCTGGGCGGCGCGCGCGACCAGCCCATGCGGTTCGCCAACTGGGTGCAGAAGCTGATCGAACAGGGCGTGCCGGTGGTGTTCATGAACGACTTCGGCGGACCCATTGGCGGCCCGCTGGCGGCCGCCCTGAAGCTCAAGTCCGTCAAGGGCAAGGTGAGCGGGCCGGTGGAGGTCGTGTCGAAAGACCCGATGATGGGATTCGAGATGCCGGTAGCGCCGGACCGGACCCAGGCCGTGGCCGTGCAAGTCCAGGAGAGAGGGGGCAGCCGCTCGCTGCTGCGCTTGCGCTCGGGCACGCTGACCTACGACGCTGCCGCGATCACACCTTGGGGCGGGTACGTGCTCAGCCCCTACGCCGTGCGGCAGAGCGCGGGTACCGACCAGAGCCGCTGGATCCTTCAGCCGCTGTCTTTCCTGCGCGAGGCACTGCGCCTGCCGGCGATGCCGGTGCCCGATGTCACCACCGAGAACGGGCGGCGCCTGCTGACCATCCACATCGACGGCGACGGCTTTGCCTCGCGCGCGGAGATCCCCGGTGGCGGCTTTTCCGGCGAGGTACTGTTTCGCGAGATCTTCGACCGCTACCGCTTGCCGATGACGATGTCGATTATCCAGGGCGAGGTCGCCAGCGACGGCATGTATCCCAGGCTGACCGCCGAACTGGAACCGATCGCGCGCAAGATCTTCGCGCAGCCTTATGTCGAGGTGGCCAGCCATACCTTCTCGCATCCGTTCGAGTGGGGCCGCACCGTGCCAGCCGCGACGCGCCCGGGAATTAATAACGGAGTCGCCAATGAAGGCGCCAACGAAGGCGCTGGAGACTTCCACCTGGCGATTCCCGGTTACCGGATGGACTTGCGGCGCGAGATCGGTGGCTCGATCGACTATATCAACCGTACCCTGGCGCCCGCGGGCAAGCCTGTCAGCCTGCTGCTGTGGTCTGGCGATTGCCAGCCGCCGGCCGCTGCGATCAAACTGGCTGACCAGGCCGGCGTACTCAATATGAATGGCGGCGACACGCTGATCACGCGCAGCAACCCGAGCTGGACCCAGATATCCCCGCTTGGCATCAACAAGCCTGACGGCACCTTCCAGGTCTTTGCTCCCAACCAGAACGAGAACGTCTACACCAATCTCTGGCACGGACCCTACTATGGTTTCGAGCGCGTGATCGAAACCTATGAACTGACCGACCGGCCGCTGCGCTTCAAGCCGGTCAACATCTACTACCACAGCTACTCGGGTACCAAGGTGGCCTCGCTCAGGGCGCTGCGCAAGGTCTATGACTACGTGCTGGGCCAGCAACTGATGCCATTGCATGCCACCGACTACGTGCGCAAGGTGATCGACTGGCAAGGCATGGCGGTGGCGCGCGAGCTTGGCGGCGACGGCGAGCAAGCCGGCGCGTGGATCGTGCGCGGCGACGGCAACCTGCGCAACGTGCGCTGGACCGGCACGGGCGTGCCCGACGTGGCCGGCTCGCAAGGCGTGACCGGCACCTCCGCGGCGCCCGGCGGCGGGGTCTACGTGCACCTGGCCGACGGCGCCTCGCGCATCGTGATGCGCGCCGCCAGTGCAGCGGCCGTGCCTGCCGGCCCGGAGATCGCGGAAGCCAGCGGCTTCGTGCGGAACTGGCAGCGCGCCGGCGAGGGCGGCGCACAGCAGATCCGATTTGAGTTCAGGGGCTACACCAAGCCTTTCTTCCGTCTCGCAGGCGCGGACCGTTGCCGGGTTGCCATCAATGGCCAGCCGGTGCAGGGCGTGCGGGAGCACGGCACGCTGCGTTTCGATACCACGCCCGTTTCCAATCGCCACAATGCCAAGCAAAGCGTCGAAATCACCTGCGCCGCCTGAGCGCGAGCGGCTGCTGCCGCCGGCGTTCGTGCTGACCCTTACCGCCATGGTAGGGATCGGCCTGGCGCTGATGTTTCCGCGCGAAACCTTGCGCGAACGCCTGCTGGGCGAAGGCCGCGCGGTCGATGGCCTGAGTATGGCCTACCTGGAAGCCTGGTCGCGCGCCGCGCCGGAAGAGACTGGTTTCATGGCGGTGCTTGCCGAGCAATATGCGCGTACCGGCCGCCTGGACGAGGCCGAAGCCATGCTGGCCCGGCTGGAGGCGCGCCACGCCGCCAGCCAGCAAGGGCCGGCGCGCGCGCGCGCCGCCGCCGATGCCGAGCTACCCAACCAGATCCTGCGCACCCGTAT
This sequence comes from Cupriavidus sp. SK-3, assembly GCF_000611145.1. Lineage (NCBI taxonomy): Bacteria > Pseudomonadati > Pseudomonadota > Betaproteobacteria > Burkholderiales > Burkholderiaceae > Cupriavidus > Cupriavidus sp. SK-3. Next base: position 3,628 of record NZ_JFJV02000224.1, read on the forward strand.
CGAGATCACGCAGCAGCGCGCGTTTGCCGCGTTGCCGGAAGCGCCGGAGCGCGAGCAGTACATCGAACGGCTCGCCGGGTTGCTTGACCAGGCATTGCCGATGCAATGGGGGCGTACCGACCTGGAAGAGCTTGCCACCACTGCTCGCTCGATCAATGCGCTCAAGCCGGCGCAGCATTTCTACCGCGCGCTGGCCAAGAGCGATCCCGCCCGCGCCGAGCTGTGGAGTGCGCAGGCCGCCTCGGCGGCGCTGGCCAGTGGCGACTACCGGCAAGCGGCCGACGCGCTGTTTGCCGCGCAGGCACTCGCCACCGATCCTGCCGAGCAGCGCCGGCTCTTCCTGGCCGCGCTCAAGACGCTGCAGTCCGGCAACGATCTCGACAAGGCGCTGGCCCAGGCCGAGCAGCACGGCGGCAAGCTGCTGGATAACGCCGAAGTCTTGCGCTACCTGACCAAGCTGGCGCTGGCCGCCAACCGGCCCGAGTTGGCGGCGCGCTATGTGCAGCGCTTGCTGCGCCTGCCGCCGAGCATGCAGCCCGTGCCGTTGGGCGCTTCGCTGCAACGCGCCGAAGTGCGCCGCGTGGCCGCTACCCAGCCATGGGTCGCGCAGGGCGTGATTTTCCTGGACGGTCCGCGTGGGCTGGCCTTGCGCCGCGCCATGGGCGACGCCGCGATACCGCACCTGCGCCGCGTGGCGGAGACCGCCGGCGCTGGCACGCCCGCCTCCGCGGTGCCGGGCCGGCCCAAGCCAGCCGCGGCGTCGGCGGCTGCATCCGCGCCCACCGGCGCGCCGCCAGCCGCCGAGCGCGCCTTCAATGCCGACGACTACGAACTCGCATTCCAGGTATTTCTGGCCGCCGGCAAGCTCGACGACGCCCAGCGCGTCGCCGAGACCGCCGTGCGGCGCCTGCCCGGCGACGCGCGCTGGCGCGAACGCCTGGCCCAGGTCGCGGAATGGAATCGCCAGCCCTCGGTCGCGCTCAAGAGCTGGCTCGAATATGCCCAGGCCACCAACGACGAGACCGCCTGGAAGGCCGTACTGCGCCTGGCGCCCGGATTGAACGACGATCGCGCCTATCTGGCCGCGCTGCGCCATCGCGCCGGCAACGGCGATCTCGCCACCGTCGACCAGGTGGTCGCCGCCTATGAACGCCTGGACGAGCCCGAGGAAGGCCTGGCCTTCCTGCAACGCCTGAGCCACGGCCCGAACGCGCGCCAGATCATGGAGCGCGAGGCGGCGCTGGCCGAGCGCGCCGGCAAGGATGACCGCGCCTTCGCGCTCTATACGGAACTGCAGGAGCGTTTCGGCCCGCGCCCGCAATACGCGCTCAAGCAGGCCAACCTGCTTTATGTGCGCGGCAAGCTGGCCGAAGCGCTGCAGGCCATGGTGCCGTCCATGCCCACCGCGCGCTCCACCGACATCGGGTACTGGCGCACCTTGACGGAACTGGCGCGCCTGAATCAGCGCGACGATCTGCTGGAGCAGGGCTACCGGCAGATGATGCTGGCCATGGCCGAGCCGCACGACGATCACTGCCTTGCGATGCCCGCCGGCGGGGCGCGCAACGATTGTCTGTCCGAGCTGCGCGATACCGAGCAATCCGATGTCTCCAACCTGATCGCCTTCTACGACGGCACGCCGATCGACGCCGGGCGCATTGCCGAAGCTGGCTGGCGCAAGAGCGGGAATCCTGAGTTCCTTGAACTGGCGGTCCATTACTACACCCGTGCGCACGCTTACGCGCATGTCGCCAGCCTGCTGCAGGGCATGTCGGCCGGGCAACGGCGGCAGGCCGAGCAATCCAGCCGCTTCCTGGCGATGCGGGCCAGCTATCTGCAAGCCAGCGGCCACCGCGAGCAGGCCCTGGCCGATCTGCGCCTTGCCGCCAGCCGTCCGGATGCCAGTGGCGAGACGATGGCTGAGCTGATGTGGTCGCTGGTGGACCTGGGCACCGATACCGAAGTACGCGCGATGATGCTGCGGCTAAAGGGCGAGGCCGAGCGCAGCCCTGAACTCTGGGGCCCGTTCGCCGCCGGCAGCATGCGCTTTCGCGACGGCCGCGCCGCGCTGCACTACCTGGGCAAGATGGCCGATGGCAAGAGTGCCGATCCGCTCTGGCTGGGGCTGGCCGCGGACGCCTATGAATCCATCGGCCAGACCGATACCGCCTGGGGCATCCGGCGCCAGGCCTGGATCGGGCTGCGCACCGGCCAGGCAGTGGCCGGGCGCCGCGCCTCCGACCCGCGCGCCAATCCCGCGGCCGAGGAAGAGGAAGAAGACGCGCAGGGCGGCCCCGCGCCTGCCGAGTTGCGGCGCCAGACCGTGGCGCTGGGTCAGATTTTTGCGTCGGGCGACGTCTCGCGGCGCCTGGTGATGGAGTTGCTGCGCGCGGACCGCAACGTCACGGCGGGCGGCAAGGCCACCCAGCCAGCCTCGCGCCTCGGGGATATGCCCGGCCTGCCGCCGCTCCAGTTGCCGCCGGCGCTGGCACAGCGCGAGGCGCACCAGCAGGCCGTTGTTTCCGCCGCGGCCAAGGAAGTGACCCTCGCCTGGGCACTATCGGGCGAATCCAATGAGCTGGCCCGGGCCTGGCTGGCCCGGCAGTATGCGCGCCAGATGCAGCGCCCGGCCTATGCCGAGGTCACCCTGGCGCTGGCCGACCAGGACCTGGCCGCGCTAGATCGCGTGCTGGCGCGCCAGACCGGCCATATTCCGGTCACAAACGGGATCGAAGCCAATGTCCGTCTCGACCGGCTCGGCATCGCGCAAACCCTGGCCTTCGAGAGCCAGGATGTGGCCCGCACCGACAACAGCCTGCAGGAAACCCTGCAGGATGCGCTGCTGTTCAATGCGCAAGCCATCGAGCCGCGCGTGATCTACCAGCGCCAGGCCCCGCTGGCGTATTTCGACTTCGGCCTGGGCGGCGGCGTACGCCTTTGGGATGGCTACGATCTCAACTTGCGCGGCGCGTGGCGCACCCAGCGCAGCGTCGACGAGGCCCAGCTGACCGGCGTGCCCGCGTCCGACCGCCGCGCCGAGCTGTCGCTCGGCTACCGGGACCAGCATCAGCGCTGGCGTCTGGGCGTGGGCCGCCGCGACGGCCTGGACACGATGACAACCGCGCGTTTTTTTGGCGAATGGCGCCAGGACAGCCGGCTGAGCTTTACCACGATGGCCGGCCTCAATCAGAGTGCCGACGAGTCCGCGGCGCTGCGCGTGGGCGGCGCCAAGGACGTGCTGGGCCTGGGGGCGACCTGGCGCCTGGGCCTGCGCGAGTTCGTCGGCGGCCGTGCCGAGTACAGCCGGTTCCACGGGCAGGACGGTACGTCCCTGGGCAACGGCATGGTGTACGACGTGGAGCTTGGCTATCGCATTCGTACCGCCTATCCGAACTACACGGTGCGCCTGGTCGGCACCCACGGCAGCTACAACACGAGCGGCGGCACGCTCAGCAACAAGCTGGCATCGCTGGTGCCGGCCGGTGGCGAAGCCACACCCGCGTTCTACATGCCCCAGAGCTTCACGCAGGCCGGCGTGACGTTCGGTTTCGGTACCGAGCTGATCGACGACTACACACGCAAGTGGCGGCCGTTTGCCGAAGTCGGCCTGCTGCACGATACCCGGGCGGGGCAGAACTTCCGGGTGCAGCTTGGCGTGGCCGGCAGGGCTTTCGGTAACGATCACCTGTCCATGTATGTGCAGCACGAAACCGCCGCGCGCAATGGCGGTACGCCATTGACCCAGGTTGGCATGCTGTACAAATGGCTTTTTTAATCCGGACAGGCACACCAGTGCCGGTTCACTGTACGCAATCGAGAAGGGGAGTGAGTCATGGAAAAAACTAGCACGAAGGGGAGCCGCGCAGCACGACTGCTGGGCTGGTGCGGTGCGCTGGGCGCGGCCCTTTGGCTGGCCGGATGCGCGGTGACCGACGTGGGCCGCGCCCCCGCGCTGCCTGCCGGCGAATCGCTGGCGGTCTTGCCGATCGTCAACTACACCGAGACGCCGCAAGCGGGCCTGCGCGCCGAGGCGATTGCCGAGAGCTTGCTGAAGACCGGCGGCATTGCCAACGTCAAGCGCTATCCGGCCAGCCTGAACCCGGAAACGCTGTTCGAGCCGGCCGAGCGGGAATCGGTGGGCAAGGCGCTGGAATGGGCGCGTACCCAGAAGATGCGCTACGCCCTCACCGGCGCGGTGCAGGAATGGCGCTACAAGGTTGGCGTGGATGGCGAGCCGGCGGTGGGCATTTCCCTGCAGCTGCTCGACGTGAGCACCGGCGAGGTGGTGTGGACCGCCACCGGCAGCGACAGTGGCTGGAGCCGCGAATCGCTGTCCGGTACCGCGCAGAAGCTGCTGCGCCGCCTGCTGGCGCCGCTGCGCCAGGGTTGAGTCGCGGGAGAGCGTGATCGTGGCCAATACAGCCGACAAGATACGGGAAGGACAAGGCATCGGCGCGGGCGGCCGCTATTTGCGGTTGCTCGCGCCCGCCACGAGCGGACCGGTCTCTGCGGTCGAGCTGGTGGTGACGATGGCCCTGGCGATGGCACTGGGATACGCGATCCTGCCCGACAACCCCCTGCTGCTCGGGCTGGGTTTCCCCTGGGCATGGCTGCTGCCGATCATACTGGCGCTGCGCTATGGCACGCTGATCGGCGTGGGCAGCGTGCTGATGATGCTGGCTGGCTGGTTCTTTTTCCACCAGATCGGCGCGCAGCCGGGGGCATTCCCGCGCCTGTTCTTCCTGGGAGGGCTGCTGACGGTGCTGGTGGCCGGGCAGTTCGGCGATGTGTGGGGCACGCGGCTGGCGCGCGCGCGCGCCGTCAATCGCTACCTGGAAGAGCGCCTTGCCGCGCTGACCAAGAACCACTACCTGCTGCGCGTATCCCACGCGCGGCTGGAGAACGACCTGCTGGCCAGGCCCACCACGCTGCGCGACACGCTGTCGCAAATGCGTGCCGTGACGCTGGAAGATGCCGCGTCCGGCAGTGCGCTGGTTGGCGCGCGCCCCATGCTGCAAGTGGTGGCGCAGGCCTGCCAGGTGGAAGGGGCGGCGCTGTACGCGGTCGTTGGCGACAAGGTGGCGGACGAGGCGTCGGCGCAAGTCGGCCCGGCATTCGAGTTCGACGCCAGCGATGCGCTGGTGCGCCATTGCCTGGAGACGCGTCAACTGGCGCACCTGCAGGCCGGCGGGCTGTCGCGCCAGTCGCCGGATCATCCGCAGACCCGCTATGTGGCGGTGGCACCGGTGCTGTCCGGGGCCGACAAGCTGGTCGGCCTGCTGGTGGTCGAGCGCATGCCGTTCCTGTCGCTCAGCTACGAGAACCTGCAACTTCTGATGGTGCTGATGGGCTACTACGCCGATGGCGTCGAGCATGCCGCGTCCACCCGAGCCATCGAGGCCGCCGTGCCAGGCTGCCCGTATGACTTCGCGCTGGACTACGCCCGCTTGTCCCGGCTGCGCCGCGACAGCGGCATCGAAAGCACGATCGTTGCGCTGGTGTTCGACCTGGACGAATCCCGCGATGCGCTGTTCGAGCAGGTCATTCGCAGCCGCCGCGCGCTCGACGTGGCATGGCCGCTTACCAGTGTGCACCAGCGCGCGCTGCTGACCCTGATGCCGCTGTCCGACAACGAGGCGGCCTCGGCCTACCTGGTGCGGATCGAGGACATGTTGCGAGCCCAGTTCGGCACGGATTTCGAAGCCGCGCGCATCGGCGTGCATATGCTGGCCGTGCCAGCCAGCGCACCGGTGGAGCCGCTGATCCGGCTGCTGCACCGTTGTCATGTGGATGTACAGCCGGCGCCGGTACCGGTGCCCGTGGCACTGGGCGAGGCTGCCCGTGGGTAAGCTCGGCGTCGGCGGCCTCGCCGCACAAATCGCAGCCCTGGCGCTGCTGGCGCGCGCCGGTACCAGCACGCCGTTGCTGCTGGCTTTCCTGCTGTCGCAGGGGATTGCGGCGGCGATGATCGCGATGGTGCTGTGGCGCCTGTTGCCCCGGCGCTTCCGCGTGCCGTTCGCGTGGAGCTACGGCTATCTGTTCGCGTTCTGCTTCCTGGTGCCGATGGCGGGCGCCATCGTCTGCCTCGGCAGCTTGCTGATCGCGCGCCTGTTTCCGGGCCGGCGCCCGACGGCCGGCATCGGCCTGGTCGGACTGCCGGTGTTCGTCACTCACCTGATCTCGCGCGTGACCCATGGCGGAGGCGCCCGCTTGCGCGCGCAGCTTGGCAATACGCGCGCGCCGCTGCCCGAGCGCATGACCGCGCTGGTGGCCATGCAATCGATGCCGGCGCGCACATCCAGCCCGGTGTTGCGCGATCTGCTGGCCGATAGCGCCGACGACGTGCGCCTGTTGGCCTACGGCATGCTGGACGGTGCCGAGAAGCAACTGACCCAGCAGATCATGGCCGAGCTGCCTCGTCTTGAAGAGGCCCTCGACGCGAGCGAGCGCGGCGAGATCAACAAGCGCCTGGCCGACCTGCACTGGGAGCTGATCTACCAGAACCTGGTGCAAGGCGACGTCTACCGCTACACCGCGGACCAGGTCGAGCGCTACGCCCGCGCCGCGCTGGAGGCGGACCCCGACCAGGCCGGGCTGTGGTACATGCGTGGCCGCCTGGCCCTGAACCGCCACGAGCCCGCGCAAGCGCGCGCGTGGCTGGAACGGGCCGAGACGCTGGGTTTTGCGCGCGAGCGCACGCTGCCGCTGCTGGCCGAAGCCGCCTACCTGGAGCGCGACTACGCCGCCGTGCGCACCATCCTGCTGTCGTTCGACAGCCCTTCGCCGTTGCCACTGGTACGGCCCCTGCTGCGTTACTGGCAATCATGAGCAATACCCCTTCGCCCCGCGCCGACTCGGCCGATGTGGCCCTGCTGCTTGAGGGCACCTTTCCGTATGTGAGCGGCGGGGTGTCGAGCTGGGTCAACCAGATGATCCGGGCGTTCCCGGAAATCCGCTTCGCCATCGTCTTTATCGGCAGCCGCCCCCNNCCGCGAAGACTACGGCGATATGGTCTATGCGCTGCCCGACAACGTCGTGCACCTGGAGACCCATTTCCTCTACGACTTCGCGCCGCCGCCGCTGGTGCACGGCAGCGACGGCGACCCGGATACCTTCGCCGCTTCGGCGGAACTGCATGAGGTGCTGCGCCAGCCTGGCCGCGAGCAGGAGGCCGGCGAGCTGATCCGCGAGCTGATGCCCGAGCTCAATGACGGCGGCAAGCTGTCGGAAGATGCATTCCTGTACAGCCGCAATGCCTGGCGCACCATCACCGGGCAATATCGCCAGTACTGCACCGATCCGTCCTTCACCGATTACTTCTGGACCGTGCGTATCATGCACAAGCCCTTGTGGCAACTGGCGCGCATTGCCGAGGGGCTGATCCCGGCCAGGGTCTACCACACGGTTTCCACCGGCTATGCCGGCTTCCTCGGCGCCATGCTGCACTACCGCACGGGCCGCCCCTTGCTGGTGTCCGAGCACGGCATCTACACCAAGGAACGCAAGATCGACCTGTTCCAGAGCCAGTGGATCCGCGACAACCGCAACGTGTTCGAGCGCGATATCTCGCAGATCAGCTATTTCCGCGAGCTGTGGGTGCGCTTCTTCGAAACGCTGGGCCGCGTGTGCTACGACGCCGGCGACACCATCGTCGCGCTCTACGAGGGCAACCGCCAGCGCCAGGTGACCGACGGCGCCAGGGCCGAGCGTACCCGCAATATTCCCAACGGCATCAACCTGCCGCGGCTGGCCGCGCTGCGCACCCGGCGCGCGTCCGGCGTGCCGCCCGTGCTGTGCCTGATCGGGCGGGTCGTGCCGATCAAGGACATCAAGACCTTTATCCGCGCCATGCTGACCGTGGTGCGGCAGTTCCCGGATGCCGAGGGCTGGATCGCGGGACCCGAGGACGAGGATCCGGAATACGCGCGGGAATGCCGCAGCCTGGCCGAGAGCCTGGGCCTCGCCGGCAAGGTCAAATTCCTGGGTTTCCAGCGCATCGACGACCTGCTGCCCAAGGTGGGCGTGCTGGTACTCAGCTCCATCAGCGAGGCCTTGCCGCTGGTGGTGCTGGAAGGCTTCGCCGCTGGCGTGCCGTGTGTGACCACCGACGTGGGCTCGTGCCGGCAACTGATCTTCGGCCTGCCCGGCGAGGATGCCGCGCTGGGCGCCGCGGGCGACGTGGTGCGCATCGCCGACCCGGCCGCGCTGGCCGAGAAGGCGATCGGCCTGCTAGGTTCCCCGCGCGCCTGGCATGCCGCGCAGCAAGCCGGCATCCAGCGCGTGGAACGGTATTACACGCAGGAGATGATGGTGGGCAGCTACCGCGAACTGTACACGCGCCTGATGGCGCAGCCACGGGTGGCGTCCTCTGCGGGCGCATCGCCCGCCAGGGCGGCCCAGGCCGCGGGCTGCCCCATGAAGGGAGGGCGCTGAAATGGCGGGGATTGGTTTCGAACTACGCAAGATGCTGCGGCGGGACAGCCTGTCGGGCATGCTCGGCGCGTACGCCTATGCCGGCATCATCAGCTCCGGGCCGTGGGTCCTGTCGATTGTCGGCATCCTGCTGATCGGCCTGCTGAGCCTGCCCTTCGTGGTGCCGGGCAGCCTGGTGACACAGTTCCAGGTGTCGGTGACCTACCTGATCGCGGTCAGCCTGATCCTGACCGGGCCGATGCAGCTCTCGTTTACCCGCTTCACTTCGGACCGGCTGTTCGAGAAGCGCGATGGCCTGGTGCTGTCGAACTACCACGCGGTGGCCCTGCTGGTCACGGTGCTGGCGGGCGCGGCCGGCATCGGCTGCGCGCTCTTCGCCTTCCAGGGCCAGTCGGTGCTCTACCGGCTGCTGATGACCGCGGGCTTCGTGGTCATGAGCAATATCTGGATCGCGGTGATCTTCCTGACCGGCATGAAGCAGTACAAGGCTATCGTCTGGACCTTCCTGCTGGGCTATACGCTGACGGTGGCGGCGGCGCTGGCATTGCGCGGCTATGGCCTTGAAGGCCTGCTCCTGGGTTTCGTGGCCGGGCAGCTGAGCTTGCTGACGGCGATGGTGGTGCTGATCTACCGCAACTACACCAGCCAGCGCTTCATGTCGTTCGAGGTGTTCCAGCGGCGCTATGCCTACCCGAGCCTGATGGCGATCGGGCTGCTGTACAACCTCGGCATCTGGCTCGACAAGTTCATGTTCTGGTATTCGCCGTCCACCGGACAGCAAGTGATCGGACCGTTGCACGCATCGATCATCTACGACATCCCGGTGTTCCTGGCCTACCTGGCGATCATCCCCGGCATGGCGGTGTTCCTGGTGCGCATCGAGACGGACTTCGTCGAGTACTACGACGCCTTCTACAACGCCGTGCGCGGCGGCAGCTCGCTTGAGCATATCGAGGATATGCGCAACACCATGGTGCAGACGATCCGCCTGGGGCTGTACGAGATCGTCAAGGTGCAGGCCATCGCGGCGCTGCTGCTGTTCGTGGTGGGCAGCTGGGTGCTGGGGGCGCTGGGTATCTCGGAGCTTTACCTGCCGCTGCTGTATGTGGACGTGATCGGTGCCAGCCTGCAGGTGGTGCTGCTCGGGGTGCTCAATATCTACTTCTACCTCGACCGCCGGCGCGAAGTGCTGCTGCTCACCGGCCTGTTTGTGATCCTCAACCTGGCGCTCACCGCGGTGACGCTGCAACTGGGCCCGGCCTGGTACGGCTACGGTTTCGCGATCTCGCTGCTGGTCGTGGTGGCGCTGGCTGTCTACATGCTCGACCGCAAGCTCGATCGCCTCGAGTACGAAACCTACATGCTGCAATAATGGTGCTCCGCCCCGGGGCGCCGGGGAATCCCCAGGCGGGCGGGGGCGATGCAGGCGCCGCGATACCCCTCCCACGCCGGTCTTGGCGTGGCGATGCCCGATTCTGTACCATTCCCCCCTACGCGCCTGGCCTGTCCGCGCTCGCGCTTTCTCCCTGACGGAAAGCGCAGGATGAACGCAGGAGTTGCGCGGGAGTTGCGCAAGATGTGCGCAGGAAGTGCGCAGGAAGTGCGCAGGAAGTGCGGGGCGGAACATGGCGGCAAGGAAGAGGTAAGTATGAGAATAGCTTCGGTGGAAGACGACAAGAGCCAGTCCGAGCTGATCCAGCAGATCCTGGTCTCGGCAGGCCATGAGTGCGAGTGCTTCGCCAATGGCGGCACGTTCCTGCGGGCGCTGCGCGAGCAGGCGTTCGACCTTCTTGTCGTGGACTGGCAACTGCCCGATACGAGCGGTCTCGAGGTGGTGACCTGGGTACGGCAGAACTCCGGCCCCAATCCGCCCATCCTGTTCCTGACCAGCCGCTCGATGGAGGAAGACATCGTCGCCGGGCTGGGCGCCGGCGCCGACGACTACATGGTCAAGCCGATCCGGCGCGCCGAGCTGGTGGCGCGTGTTTCCGCCTTGCTTCGCCGCACCTATCCGCAGGCGCAGCAGGACAGCGCGGTGATCCGGGTGGGCAACTACCGTGTGGATCCGCAAGCGCGCACCGTGACCTGCGGCGAGAACAAGGCGGAGATATCGCCGCGCGAGTTCGACCTGGCCCTGTTCCTGTTCCGCAACCTTGGCCGCCTGGTGTCGCGCGAGGTGATGGAACAAGCTGTCTGGGGCCGTGAAATCGGGGCGGGCTCGCGCACGCTCGACACGCATATCTCGCGCTTGCGGATCAAACTGGCGCTGCGGCCCGAGAACGGCGTGCGCCTGACCTCCGTGTATTCGCACGGCTACCGTTTCGAAGCCGCGGGAGACGGCGACAAGCAGGACCACCAGAATACCCCGGACGCTTTGGGCAAGCCGGACTTGTAGGGTTTGCAGGACTTGCAGGGGTTGACGGATTTGTGGGATTCGCAGGGTTGGCAGGATAAGCAGGAAGACTGAGTTTATGAAGTGGTTCGAAATGGCGGCAGGCAGGATGAGCGGCGTCGCAGTGCGATCTGGCGAGGCGGGTGCGAAGGGCGCAATCGACGCAATCGGCGCAATCGGCGTGGCCGGATGGATTGGTGTGCTGGGAGCCGCGTGGCCGCTCAACGCCGCCGCGCAGGCAGCGGGCACAGAGGGCGCCAACTTTATCTATCTGGTTCGCCCGGGCGACACGCTCATCGGCGTGGCCGACCGTTTCATGGCGCAACCCGCCCGCTGGCGCGAGTTGCAGGCACTGAACAAGGTGGCGGACCCCTACCGCCTGCCGCCCGGCATGCGCCTGCGCATCCCGCTGGTCCACATTCCGGTCACCAGCGGCACCGCCCGCGTGGTGTTTGTGACGGGGCCGGCCAGCGCGGATGGCCGCGCGCTGCAGGCTGGCATGGAACTCGCCGAAGGCGCCCGCATTGAAACCGGTGCCGGCGGCACCGTCACCATGGAACTGGGCGACGGCTCCCGCGTCACGCTGCCGCCCGCCTCCAGGATGGAAGTCAGCAGGCTGCGGGCCTTCGCCCGCTCGGGCCTGACCGATGCCGTGTTCGGCGTCGGTCAGGGCGAGGTGGAATCCCGCGTGGCGCCGCGCGGCACGGGCGTCGGGCGCTTTGAAATCCGCACCCCTTCTCTGGTGACTGGCGTGCGCGGCACGCGTTTTCGCGTTGGCACCGAGGCTGGCGCCAGCCAGAGCGCCGTGCTCGAAGGGCAAGTGCAGGCACGCTCGCGCCGTGGCCAGCAGGCGGTGGTGGGCGCCGGCTATGGCGTCAGCGTATCGCCAACGGGCGTGCTGGCGCGGCCGGCCGCGCTATTGCCCGCGCCGGTGCTGGCGCCGCTGCCCCAGCCCCTGCTGGCCAGCCGCGCCACGGTGAGCTGGTCGCCGGTGGCGAAAGCCGCCGGCTACCGCGTGGTGGTCTCGCGCGATGCGGCCCAGACCGAGCTGCTGTCCTCCCAGACCGTCAGCGCCGAGCAAGCCGCGCTTGAGGACTTGCCCGAAGGCGAGCTCTACCTGGGCGTAAGCGCGCTGGATGCCACGCACCTCGGCGGCGCGGGCGTGGTGATGCCGTTCGCGGTACGGCTCAACCCGCCTCCGCCTTTTACGCTGGAGCCCGAGCGCAACGGCACTGCGTACGGCGAAACAGTCACGTTCGGCTGGGCCGAGGTCGCCAGCGCGGCGCAATACGAATTCGAGGTGGCGGCCGACGCGGACTTCAGGCAGGGCGCCATGCAGGCGCGAAGCGCCGCGCCGTCGGCCAGCCAGGCGCTCGCGCCGGGCCGCTGGTGGTGGCGGGTACGCTCGCTTGACGCCGGTGGCCAGCCCGGTCCCTGGAGCGAGCCGGGGGCGTTCGCGCTGGAACCGTCGCCGCCGCAGCCACGCCTGGAGGACGATGGCGGCGACACGCTGCGCATCGCCTGGCCGGCAGCCGGCGCCGCCGGCGCGGCGCAGGCCTACCGGCTGCAGATGGCGTCCGACGAAACCTTTACGCAGATCGTGGCGGATGTGCGCACGGAAACGAACGAAGGCCGCTTGCCCCGCCCTGGCAGCGGCACGTATTTCGTGCGGGTGGGGCGTGAGGGCGCAGCGGCTGCCGCAACCAATGCCGCAACCAATACCGCAACCGATACCGCTTCCGTTAGCCCGGCAGCGCGGACGCACTTCTCCGCGCCCCAGCGCATCGAGGTGAAGCAGTATGTGCGCGATGCGCAGGGCCAGCCCGTGAGCGCTGGCGGGCGTCTGCTCAATCGTGCCACCTAGCCTGGCCCGGCTGGCCGCGCGCGCCGGCTCGCTCGCGCACTCCGTGCGCCGTGTGTTGGCGCGCAGCCTGGCTGGCTATCAGCGCCGCACCCTGATCGAGTGGGCCGTGCTGACGGCCGCGGTGCTGGCGCTGGTGGTGGCTTGCGCCGCATTCGGCTGGAGCGAGCGCGCCGACAAGGCGGTCTACGACCTGTCTGTCGCGGCCCAGCATCACGCGCCGAGTGACGACATCGTGATCGTCACCATCGACGATCCCAGCATCTCCGCCATTGGCCGCTGGCCCTGGCGCCGCTGGGTGCTGGCCGACCTGATCGGGCGCATCGCGGCCGATGCCCCGCGCGTGATCGGCGTCGATGTGATCCTCTCCGAGCCCGACCAGTTGCATCCCGAGGACGACCGCGCGCTGGCAGGCAGCATGGCGCGCGCGGGCAACGTGGTGTTGCCCGCGCTGGCCGAGGCGGGGCAGGATGGCCCGATGGTGCGCTATCCGCTGACCGGCCTGGGTGCCGGGGTGGGACACATCAATATCGCGGTAGACCTCGACGGTATCGCCCGCCAGGTCTTCCTGCAGGAAGGGTTGCCGGGCCGGCAACTCAATCATTTCTCGGTCGCGATGGTCGGTTTCGGCGAGCCGCCGCGGCCGGTGTCCAGCTACCGGCACGACGACCAGGCAAATGACCTGGGTGCCGATGGCTGGATGCGCAACTACCGGTTGCGCATTCCGTTTGCCGGGCCACCTGGCACGTTCCGCCTGGTTTCGGTGCTCGATGTGCTGGGCGGCGCGCTGCCTGCGGATTTCTTCCGCGGCAAGGCAGTGCTGATCGGTGCGACCGCGAGCGGGCTGGGCGACGTATTCCCCACGCCGGTATCCCGCAGCGGGCATGGCATGAGTGGCGTGGAAATCATCGCCAACGCCATGCAGACGCTGCAGAAGGACAGCGCCATCGTCACCTTGCCCGCGCCGTGGTTCTGGCTATGCACCCTGCTGCCGGTACTGCTGGCGAGCCTCGCCTCGCTGGCGACTACGCCGCGCAACGCGCTGCTGGTCACCGCGGTGCTCCTGATTGGCTCGCTGGCCGCCAGCCTGCTGCTGGTGGTGTTCGGGCACCTCTGGTTCGCGCCGGCCAGCGCCCTGCTGGGTTGCAGCCTGTTCTACCCGTTGTGGAGCTGGCGGCGCCAGGAAGCGGCGCTGAAGTTCCTCACGGATGAACTGGCGCAACTGGAGCAGGAGCCGGGCCTGCTGGCCATGCCCGCTGGCGAGAGCGAATCCGGCCGCAATCTGGATACCCGCATGCGCGCGGTGTACCGCATGACCACCCGCTTGCGCGACCTGCGCCAGTTCCTGTCGGACGGGCTGGAAGGCCTGCCCGAAGCCACCGTGATCTGCGATCCGTCCGGGCGCGTGCTGCTGGCCAACCGGCGCGGCCTGCTGCTGGCGCCGCGCACGCTCGGGCCGCTGGCCGACATGAGCGCGCCGCGCCCCGGCATTCGCGAACTGATCGACGAAGTATTCGCCCAGCCCAAGGCAGGGCTGGACTATTGGGACCAGTTGCGCGGCGCTTTTGCCGACGGCGAGGCTGTTCATGCGGAGCCGGCGCAGGCCCCGCCCGGCGTGGAACTCGAAGCCCGCGGCGAACGTCCCATGCTGCTGCGCGGCGCACCGCTGCGCAGCGACACCGGCGGCGTGGCCGGCCTGATCGTCAGCGTCATCGATATCACCCAGGTGCGCGTGGCCGAGCGGCGGCGCGAGGAGTCCCTGCGCTTTATCTCGCATGACATGCGATCCCCGCAGTCCTCCATCCTTGCCCTGATCGACCTGCAGAACGAGCCCGGCCGGGCGCTGCCCGAGGCGACCCTGCTGGCCCGCATCGGCGAGCACGCCAGCCGCACGCTGGACCTGGCCGACGACTTTATCCGGCTGGCCCGCGCCGAGGCGCCGCACCTGAACTTCGTCGAAGTCGACCTGGCCGGCGTGGTGCTGGACGCCACCGACGAACTATGGGCGCTGGCCAGCGCCGCGCGCATCGCGCTAAAGATCGAGTTGGAAGAGGAACAGACGCGGGTGGTGGCCGAGCCGGTGCTGCTGGTCCGGGCCATTGCCAACCTCGTCAGCAATGCGATCAAGTTCAGCCCGCCGCAGAGCACCGTGACGGTGCGCCTGTACCGCGTGCCCAAGGGGCTGGCGATCGATGTGGCGGACCAGGGCAGGGGCATTGCCGAGGAAGACCAGGGGCGACTGTTCCAGCCCTTCGCGCGTCTGCACGACACCAGCCGCGACGCGCCCGCCGGCAGCGGGCTTGGCCTGGTGTTCGTCAAGACGGTGGTGGAACGCCACGGTGGAGAGATCAGGCTGGTCAGCGCCGCAGGCGCCGGCGCCACCTTTACCATCATCCTGCCCTGTTGAGCAGGGTGCGCCGGCGCTCAGCGCGGCGTGTTCGCGGCCGTATGCTGCCCAGCGTGGCTGGCGGCGGGCACGGTGGCGGTTGCGATGGCGCGGCTATCCATCTGCCGGACCTTGCGCGCAGCGCGCTGCTCGTTGTCGTCCTGCAGTGTGACGCACAGCACGGTGATCAGCGCGAACGCCACCATGCAGAGCGCAACGTAGCCCAGCAACTTGTTGCGATTGGATCCCATATCGATGCCCGCTTTGAATAGCGCCGCATTCTAGGCGGCCTTCGCCGCGGCTATTGTCAACAAATGCAAAGGCGGTTTCCGGGCAAACGCTGCCGTGGCGCCGGCTTGTTGCGCCGTGCATCGACGGCGGCCCGGGCCGGCTATACAATCGTTGCGCAGTCCCGCACCTGAAAGCCTTGGCGCGCGTGGCCATGCCAGGCCGGCGCCGATGGTGTTGATTGGCCCCCACAGGCTGCCGCCCATGCCCAGCAACACAGAGCCCCTCGACACAGGCGCCAGCGCGCGCCCGGTACGCCACCTGGTAGCCACCGAGGCAACCATGGCGGCAGGCGGTCTCGACGGCTGGCAGCAGCGCTACCAGCAACTCACGCCGGGGCGTTTCCTTGCCGAAGTGCAGCAGGCTACCTACGGTGACGTCCACGTATTCCGCGAACAGACCAACCAGGCCTTGCTGGAAGAGGGCGAGGCGCGGCGCGGCTATCTCTCGATCGCGCTGCCGCACCGCGAGTGCCAGGACGGCTGGTTCGCCGGCTACCGCATGAGCGGCGATACCGTGCTGCAGGCAGGCAATGGCAAGCCGCTGGCCATGCGCACGCCACCGGGGCTGGACCTGCTTGGCGTGACCTTGCCCTTGCCTGCGCTTGAGCGCGTGCTGGAACGCGAGGGGGAGGCCGGTCTGCTGATGCGCTTGCAGCCGGCTACCGAGGTGCGGCGTGCCGCTTCGGAAGAGTTCCGCGCGGCGATGCTGGCGGTGCTGGCCGCGGCGGCGGTGCAGAGCGACTTGTTCAATCAACGGTTTGTTGAAAGCGCGATGCGGGATGCTTTGCTGATGGCGGTGGTTTCCACCCTTGCGCATGACAGCGGCGATGCCTTGCTGCCTACGCCGCCGGCGCGGCGGCGGCTGGTTGCGCAGGCCTATGAGATGGTGCGGGCTGCGCCGGAGGCGCCATGGAGCGTGCTGGCGCTGTGCGAGCGGCTCGGGGTTTCCCGGCGGACGTTGCAATACAGCTTTAACGAGGTTACCGGGCTGGCTCCGTTGGAGTTTGTGCGGGCGGTGAGGATGAATGGGGTGCGGCAGGCGTTGCGGGGGAGGCAGGCGGCGGAGTTGGAGGGGGTGGGGGCTGTGGCGGCGCGGTGGGGGTTTACGCATTTGCCGCGGTTTGCGGCGCAGTATCGGGCGTTTTTTGGGGAGTTGCCGTCGGTGACTGTTTCTAAGTCAACGTTAAAGGCTTAACTGGCTCCCTTAACGTCAAAGGCCTAACTTCAAAAGCTTAAAGTCAAAGGC
>NZ_JFJV02000225.1:0-25740 GCF_000611145.1 Cupriavidus sp. SK-3
CCCGGCCCGCCGTAGCAGCGGCACCCGCGCCGCGCCGCGCCGCGCGCACGCCGGCCGCTGGCAGCCTCGCCGGGGCCAATGGTGACTGGGAATCCTTTTGAGTTCTGCCGCGCCGTCCTGGCGCGGAGTCGGGCAAGCCTGCCGGGGGCGGCTGCAAGGCGAAAGGCTTAGGCCTACAATAGCGCCCTTGTATACAAAAAACAGACAGGAGCGATGCCACCCGTTCGCGGCGGTATCGCACTCCGTGTCCCTCGCCGTGCGTTCTCTCTCCCGCCAGCCCATGCCCGCCGTCTCCCCGCCGTCCTCTCCGACGGCATCGGTTCCGCCATCCTCCCCCTGTCAGTCCGCAGCATCCCCGGCCCCCGGCACGGGGGAGGCTGGCAGCCACGGCCATGCAGCGTCCGGGCACCCTGCCGTGCCGCCGGTGCCGGTGATGCAGGTCATCTTCGGTCTGATGCTGGCCATCCTGCTGGGGGCGCTCGAGCAATCGATCGTCGCCGTGGTGCTGCCTGAGATCGCGTTGCAGCTCAACGGCTTCGAGGAGATGGCGTGGGTGGTTTCGGCCTACCTGGTGGCTTCGACGGTGGTGACGCCGATCTACGGCAAGCTGTCGGACGTGCTGGGGCGGCGCTCGGTGCTGTCGTTCGCCATCGTGCTGTTCCTGCTGGCCTCGGTGTTCTGCGCGCTGGCGCAGACCATGCCGCAGCTGATCGTCGCGCGCATCCTGCAGGGGCTGGGCGGCGGCGGCCTGATCTCGGTGTCGCAAGCCACCATCGCCGATGTGGTGCCGCTGCGCGACCGTGGCCGCTACCAGGGTTACGTGAGCGGCGTGTGGGCCGTGGCCAGCATGGCCGGCCCGGTGATCGGCGGCTACCTGGCGCACTACCTGTCGTGGCGCTGGATTTTCTGGATCAACCTGCCGCTGGCGCTGGTCGCGCTGGTGGTGGTCCGCCGCGCGCTCAAGCACCTGCCGGCGGGCGGGCGCCGCCATCGCATCGATTACCTTGGCGCACTGCTGTTCGGGGGCGGCCTGACCGGTGTGCTGGTGTTCCTGACCCGGCTCGGGCAGGGCCATTCGGCCGCGACGCCGCAGACCGTTGGCCTGCTGGCGGCAGGCCTGGCCGCCATGGCGCTGTTCGTGTGGCAGGAGCGGCGGGTCAGCGACCCGATGATCCCGCTGGCCATGCTGCGCGTGCCGACGGTCGCGATCTGCTGCATCACGCTGTTCCTGTGCTTTTTCCAGTTGATCGCCATGTCCGTGCTGCTGCCGCTGCGTTTCCAGGTGGTGGGCGGCGTGCAGGCCGACACGGCCGCGCTGCGGCTGGTGCCGTTGACGCTGGCCATCCCGTTCGGGGCGTTTTTCTCGGGCCGGCTGATGTCATGGAGCGGCCGCTACAAGCCGCTGCAACTGGTGGGCTCGCTGGTCGCGCCGCTGGCGATCGTGTCGCTGGCGTTCGTCGATCCGCATGCGGTCGTGCTGACCGGGCTGGTGATGGTGACGCTCGGGCTGGCCATCGGGCTGCAGTTGCCCAGCGGGCTGGTGGCCACCCAGAACGCCGTGCCCGCGCACCAGGTGGGCGTGGCCACGGCGCTGACCGCCTTCTCTCGCATGCTGGGCGGCGCGGTCGGCGTGGCGGTGCTGACCACGGTGCTGATCGCGCTGTTGCGCCGTGGCGGCATGGGCGTATCGGACCTGGGCGGCGGCGAAGACATCCTCATGAGCATGTTCCACCGTGCCATGACTGGCGGCGATGCGGCCGATGCGGGCGCGGTGCGCGCCGCCGCCGAAGCGGCGTTCCGCACCCTGTTCCTGCTGAGCGCCGCCGTGTCGCTGGTGGCGCCCTTCCTGGTGGCGCGCCTGCCGGAAACCGCTTTGCGCGGCAGCAAGAGCACCAGCGTGGCGGCGAGCATCGATTAATGCCGGGCCGCCGCCGGCGAGGTCAGGGCTGGGTCTGCGCGCCTGGCGCGCCTTTCCCCAGGAAGCCGAACTCAACCGGCGTCTTGGCGTAGAACACCTGGACGTCTTCCTCGGCCAGCCGGTCGAACAAACGCTGCACTTCCTCTTCCGTGGCAATCACGGTGATTTCTTCCGGCCGGTCAGCCAGTTCCAGGAAATGCCAGGTGTGAAAGCGGCGGTCATGGCCGATGCCCTCGGCCGCCACCGTGTGCGTGGCGCCGCGGATATGCAGGTCCCTCAGAACCTGCAGTAACCAGTGCGACAACTGCTTGCCGTGGTGACGCCGGTTCTCGATGGTGAACAGCGTGAGCTGGAAGCCTTGCACGATAACCTCCCGTGCGCGCTCCGCAACGGCGTCCGCGTGCCGCGACCGTGGCATGGACGGCAGTCGTGTCAGGGTGCTGTTTCCAGTTTAGGCCAGCCGCCGCGCGCAGCTTTGCGGGCGCACCGGACTTCACCGGCGCGGCCGTTTCCCTGATGCGCTGGCGAACCTGGGGATAACCCTAGTCTCTTCCTTTGTGGGGACGGGCTATATTTTCGTCCGTTTCAATGGAAGATCATTGTTTCTTTAGCGAAACAAAATATCTTCATTGCGGCATCACCAATACCCCAGACTCTTGAGCAGGCCTTCCGAAGTGCAATATCCGAAGAGTGAAGTAAAGGGCGCGTGCGCGATGCGCGGGATGGCGCTCGCGTGCCTGACGGTTGCCGGTCTGTGGCAAGGCGTTGTTCCGGCTGCGCGCGCCGCCGGGGCGGATGCGGCCAGCAGTTGCAGCGCACTGCGCATCGTCGTGCCATTCCCCGCGGCCGGCCCGGCAGACCTGCTGGCGCGCACGCTCGCGCAAGGCCTCCACCAGCGCCGCGGCGTCACGGTGGTGGTCGACAACAAGCCGGGCGCCAACGGCAATATCGGCATCGACGCCGTGCGCCGCGCCGCGGGCGACGGCTGCACGCTGCTGGTCGCGCCTGCCGGCAACCTGACCATCAATCCCACGCTGTTCCCCGCGCTTGCCTACAACGTGGAACGGGACTTCCGCCCGGTCTCGCTGCTGGCGAGTTCGCCCAATGTGCTGGCGGTACATCCCTCGGTGCGGGCCGGTTCGGTGCAGGAACTGGTGGCGCTGGCGAAGCGCGCCAATCCGCCGCTAGGCTATGCCAGCCCCGGCGTGGGCAGTGGCCTGCACCTGGCGGGCGAGCTGTTCCGCCAGCAGACGGGCATCGCATTGCTGCATGTCCCTTATAAGGGCACCACGCAGGCGCTTAACGATGTGGTCGGCGGGCAGGTGCCGATCCTGTTCGGCACGCTGCCCACGCTGGCGCCGTTTATCCGCTCCGGCGCATTGCGCGCGCTGGCCGTCACCCAGGCCGCGCGCTCTCCCGCGGCGCCCGCCATCCCGTCCCTGGCGGAGCAGGGCGTGCGTGGCCTCGAGGTCAGCTCCTGGTATGCGCTGCTGCTGCCGCGCTCCACCCCGGCGCCGGTGGCCGATGCGCTCCATGCCGACGTGCGCGCGGTCTTCGGCGGCAAGGCGGTCCGTGAAGAACTCGCGCGGCAAGGCATGGAGCCGGTCGCCGGCACGCCCGACGCGCTCGCCACGCGCATTCGCCAGGAAAGCGCGGGCTGGGCCGAACTGATCCGCACCCACGGCATCAAGGCCGAATAACGCACGCCGGCGCGCACGCGCATTGTCCGCGCCGGCATGTCTTCCCTGTCGTCCGCCACGGCCCCCGCCATTACTCCGGCGCTTCGTCCGCCACGGACCCTTCGGCATCCAGTGCCTTCATGTTCTCCAGCAGCTTGAGCAGGTAATGCAGCGTGTGCGTGATGTCGCCCGTTGAAAAATCGGTCAGCGCCCGCTCGTAGTAGTCCCGGATCTTGGGTTGCGCCAGCTTCAGCCAGACATGGCGCCCGGTCTCCGTCATGGTGACCAGACGCGAACGCCGGTCGCGCCCGTCTGGCGCCAGGCTCAGGTGGCCGTCGCGCTCCATGCGGCCCACCAGGCCGGACAGATTCTGCCGGCTGACCATCAGGTAGCGCGCCAGGTCCCCCACGCTCATGCCCTCGGCCGCCTGCGGCCGCGATAGGGCGCCCAGTACCGCCCACTGCTGCGTGGTCAGGCCTTCGGCCTCGACGGCTCTTGACCCCGTTTTATGCAACATATTTGCGCATTGATACAGGCGGAAGAACAACCTGTTTGCCATCTCCATGCGCGCCGCCGGGGCAAGATCATCATCAAAATCGGGGTTAACCATCATCACTTCCTGAAAAGTCGTACTTGCATTGGTCCAGCTGCCAGCCTAGTATATGTCAATATATTGACGTATTTAACCGCTGACGCGCGACGCTTAAGCCGCACGATAGCACCCTGGACCTGGAAGGAGAACACTGTGCAAAGACTCGAAGGCAAGACGGTCATCGTGACCGGTGGTGGTGGCGGCATCGGCGGGGCGACCTGCCGCCGCTTTGCGCGCGAAGGCGCTGCCGTGGCCGTGCTGGACCTGAATCCCGAAGCGGCAGGGCAGGTAGCCGCCCGGATCCGCGAAGAAGGCGGCCGGGCCGAGGCATTCCAGTGCGACATCACGGACCGCGCCAGCGTGGATGCCGCGGTTGCCGCCACCGTGAGCCAGCTCGGCCCGGTCGATGTCCTGGTCAACAACGCCGGCTGGGACGTGTTCAAGCCGTTCACCAAGACCGAACCGGCGCAATGGGAACGCCTGATCGCCATCAACCTGACCGGCGCGCTGCATATGCATCACGCCGTGCTGCCCGGCATGGTGGAGCGCAAGCGCGGGCGCATCGTCAACATTGCTTCCGACGCGGCGCGGGTGGGTTCGTCCGGCGAGGCCGTGTACGCCGCCTGCAAGGGCGGGCTGGTGTCGTTTTCCAAGACCATCGCGCGCGAGCACGCGCGCCACGGCATCACCGTCAACGTGGTGTGTCCCGGCCCGACCGACACCGCGCTGTTCGCCGACTACAAGCAAGGCGCCGGCAACCCGGAAAAGCTGATGGAAGCCTTCACCCGCTCCATCCCGCTAGGCCGCATTGGCCAGCCGGACGACCTGCCCGGCGCGATTGTGTTCTTTGCCAGCGACGACGCGGCCTTCATTACCGGCCAGGTACTGAGCGTGTCGGGCGGCCTGACCATGAACGGCTGAGCGCAGCCAGCATCCGGCACCCACCACGACAACGGAGACACACCATGCAATACGAAGACATCCTCTATGAAGTGCGCAACGGCGCGGCCTGGATCACCATCAACCGCCCGGAGAAGATGAACGCTTTCCGCGGGCGCACCTGTGACGAACTGATCCACGCGATCAATCGCGCCGGCTATGACCGCGCCATCGGCGCCATCGTGCTGGCCGGCGCCGGCGAGAAGGCCTTCTGCACCGGAGGCGACCAGTCCGCCCATGAAGGCCAGTACGATGGACGCGGCACCATCGGCCTGCCGATGGAAGAACTGCACAACGCCATCCGCGACGTGCCCAAGCCCGTGATCGCGCGCGTGCAGGGCTACGCCATCGGCGGGGGCAATGTGCTGTGCACGATCTGCGACTTCACCATCGCTTCCGACAAGGCCGTGTTCGGTCAGGTCGGCCCCAAGGTCGGCTCGGTCGATCCCGGCTACGGCACGGCGTTCCTGGCGCGTGTGGTGGGCGAGAAAAAAGCGCGCGAGATCTGGTACTTGTGCCGGCGCTATCCGGCCGCCGAAGCCCTTGCCATGGGGCTGGTCAACGCAGTCGTTCCGCATGAGCAACTCGATGCCGAGGTGCAGAAATGGTGCGACGAGATCATGGACAAGAGCCCGACCGCGCTGGCCATCGCCAAGCGCTCCTTCAATATGGACACCGCCCACCAGAGCGGCATCGCCGGCATGGGCATGTACGCGCTGAAGCTCTACTACGACACCGAGGAATCGCGCGAGGGCGTGACGGCCTTCCAGGAAAAGCGCAAGCCCGATTTCCGCAAGTACGCGAAGTAATCCGCCGTTGCTGGCACAAGCAACGCGGCCGCATGGCGCATCGCACAGGCGCGCCGTGCGGCAACACATCCTGGAGACGCCATGAACCCCTATCTCGATGAAGACCTGGTCGCGCTGGGCGACCACGCCCGCCGCTTCGCCACCGAACGCATCGCGCCCGGCTTCCTGGAGCGCGACCGCACCCGCGAGCTGGACCGCGAGCTGATGCGCGAAATGGGCCAGATGGGCTTTATCGCGCCCGAACTGCCCGAGCAATACGGTGGCCAGGGTTTGGGCTGTCTGGCCGCCGGCGTGATCCACGAAGAAGTGGCGCGCGCCGACCTGAGCCTTTCCTATATCAACCTGCTGGCCTCGCTGAACGGGCAGATCCTGGCACATCACGCGGCGCCGGAAATCGCCCGCCCGTGGCTGCAGCGCCTGACGCAAGGCGAAGCCCTGTTCGCGATCGCGCTGACCGAGCCGCGCGGCGGTTCCGATGCGGCCAACCTGCGCCTGCGCATGGAGCGCGATGGCGACCATTACGTGCTCAACGGCGAGAAGACCTCCATCTCCGCCGCCGACCAGGCGGACGCGGCGGTGGTGTTCGCGCGCAGCGGCTCCATCGAAGCGGGCGCGCGCGGCGTTTCGGCGCTGCTGGTGCCGATGGACCTGCCGGGCATCACCACCAACCGCTTCGACTGCCACGGCCAGCGCGCCATCGGGCGCGGCTCGATCTTCTTCGAGAATGTGCGCGTGCCGGTGAGCCATCTGCTCGGCAAGGAAGGCGAGGGCTTTGTGCAGGTGATGCAGGGCTTCGATTTTTCCCGCGCGCTGATCGGCTTGCAGGTGCTGGCGGTGGCGAAGGCGAGCCTGGGGGAAACCTGGGAATACGTGGCGGAGCGCCAGGCCTTCGGCAAGCCGCTGTCGGCCTTCCAGGGCGTCTCGCATCCGCTGGCGGACTACGAGACACAGGTAACGGCAGCGCGCCTGCTTTGCCTGCAGACACTCTGGATGAAAGACCACAACCTGCCGCACACCGCCGAAGCCGCGATGTGCAAGTGGTGGGCGCCCAAGCTGGCCTACGACGTGGTGCACCAGTGCCTGCTCTCGTTCGGCCACGGCGGCTATGACCGCGGCCCGATGGAGCAGCGCCTGCGCGATGTGCTGGGCTTCCAGATCGGCGACGGCACGGCCCAGATCATGAAGACCATCATCGCCCGCACGCACGCGGGCCGGGATGCGGTGCCCGCCTGACGGCGGCCCCCGCCGGGACCAGACCACGACAACAACGAGGAGACACGCCATGGAATTCGACGCCGTACTGCTGCCGCCGCGCCGCGCCGCCAGCATCGCGCAGGGCCTGTGGCCCGAGCGCACCATCAACGATGCGCTGGACGATTGCGTGGCCCGCTGCCCGGACAAGATCGCGCTGACCGCCGTGCAGGTGGAAAGCGGCGCGATCACCCGCCTGACGTATCGGGAGCTGGCCACCCGCGCCGAACGCATTGCCCTCGGCCTGGCGAGGCTCGGCGTCGGCCGTGACGACGTGGTGTCCTGCCAGTTGCCGAACTGGTGGGAGTTCACCGCGCTTTACCTGGCCTGCTCGCGCCTCGGCGCCGTGCTCAATCCGCTGATGCCGATCCTGCGCGAGCGCGAACTGTCGTTCATGCTGAGGCACGCGTGCAGCAAGGTGGCGGTGGTGCCAAAGCGGTTCCGTGGGTTTGACTACGAGGCGATGTTCGATGGCCTGCGCGAGGCGCTGCCGGACCTGCGGCACGTAGTGGTGATCGGCGGCAGCGGGCCCAATGCCTTCGAGACGCTATCGAGCGGGCCTGCCGGGGACGATGCCGGCGAGTTGCCGGCACGCTATCGTCCCGGCCCGGACGACGTCACCCAGCTGATCTACACCTCCGGTACCACCGGCGAGCCCAAGGGCGTGCTGCATTCGGCCAATACCCTGATGTCCAACATCGTTGCCTACGCGGGGCGCCTGCGCCTGGGCGCGGATGACGTGATCCTGATGGCGTCGCCGATGGCGCACCAGACCGGCTTTATGTACGGCCTGATGATGCCCGTCATGCTGGGGGCGAGCGTGGTGCTTCAGGACATCTGGGAGCCGCGCAAGGCGCTGGACCTGATCCGGCAGGAGGGCGTCAGCTTCACGATGGCCTCGACGCCGTTCCTCACCGACCTGGCCAGGACGGTGACGGAGACGGGCGATGCGGTGCCCACCCTGCGCGCATTCCTGTGCGCCGGCGCGCCCATCCCCGGCGCGCTGGTGGAGCACGCGCGCGCCGCGCTGGGCGCCAAGGTGGTCTCGGCATGGGGCATGACGGAAATGGGCGCCGTGACCACGACCCGGCTGGAAGACGACGATGAGCGGGCCATCCATACCGACGGCTGTCCGTTGCCGGGCGTCGAAGTCCGCGTGGCCGACGCGGCAGGCGCGGCGTTGCCGCCCGGCGCCACCGGCAGGCTGCTGGTGCGGTCCTGCTCCAACTTCGGCGGCTACCTGCGGCGGCCGCACCTGAACGACACCGACGCCGAGGGCTGGTTCGACACCGGCGACCTTGCACGCATCGATACCCGCGGTTATATCCGCATCGACGGGCGCAGCAAGGACGTCATCATCCGTGGCGGCGAGAACATCCCCGTGGTGGAGATCGAGACCCTGCTGTATCGCCACCCGGCTGTCGCGCAGGTGGCCATCGTGTCCTATCCCGACGAGCGGCTCGGCGAGCGCGCCTGTGCCTTCGTCGTGACCAGGCCGGGCCAGACGTTCGGCATGGCGGCGATGGTGGACTTCCTGAAGGCGCAGAAGATGGCCGCGCAATATATCCCCGAGCGGCTGGTGGTGCAGCCGGCGCTGCCCGCCACGCCGGCGGGCAAGATCCAGAAGTTCAGGCTGCGGGAGCAACTCCGCCAGGCGGGGAACCCGGAGGGCGAGTCCTATGCGCGCGGATAAGGGCGATGTCGCGATGGAAGAGAACCTGATCCTCGCCGAGATCACCGGCCGCGTCGGCGTGCTCCGGCTCAATCGCCCCAGGCAGATGAACGCCCTCAACGATGCGCTGATGGATGCGCTCGGCCGGGCGCTGCTGGCACTGGATGAGAACGACGGCATCGGTGCGATCGTGATCACCGGCAATGACAAGGCGTTCGCCGCCGGCGCCGACATCGCGGCGATGCGCGGCTGGGACTATATGGACGTGTTCAAGTCCAACTACATCACACGCAACTGGGAGACGCTGCGCGGCGTGCGCAAACCGGTGATCGCCGCGGTGGCCGGCTACGCTTTGGGCGGCGGCTGCGAACTGGCCATGGCCTGCGACATCCTCATCGCGGCGGACAATGCCGTGTTCGGCCTGCCGGAGCTGAAACTCGCGGTCATTCCCGGTGCCGGCGGCACCCAACGCCTGCCGCGTGCAATCTCCAAGGCGAAGGCCATGGACATGTGCATGACGGCGCGCAATATGGATGCGGCGGAGGCTGAGCGCAGCGGGCTGGTGTCGCGGGTGGTGGCAGCGGGCCGGCTGATGGATGAGGCGATGGCGGTGGCGCGGACCGTTGCGGGGTTCTCGTTGCCGTCGATGATGGCGGTGAAGGAGGCGATCAACCGTGCCTATGAGTCATCGCTGTCGGAGGGGATGCTGTTCGAGCGCAGGCAGTTGCATGCGCTGTTCGCCACGGAGGATTTGAAAGAGGGGATGAATGCGTTCCTGGAGCGGCGGGAGGCGGTGTTCCAGCATCGGTAGGCGCGGCAAGCGCGCCGCCGCCGCTCGTGATTCGCATTGTCAGCGCCGCGTTCCGGGTGCGCGAATTGCAGCGCGGAACGCGTAGCGTGTGGCGGCGCCAAGGGGTCATGCGCCGTAGTAGAAGGGGCTGCGCACGGCATCGATGCGGGGTTGGCCGTGCTCCATTGACATGTTGGCGGTCGCCTGCAGTTGCGCCTGCGCGTTTGCCGTGGCTCCGTTGGCTGATGCGGCGTCCTCCGCTTGCACCTTGGCTTCGGCCGCCTGGATGTCTTGCGGATAGTTCGCGTCGTCGCCGCGTCCCGGCTGGTAGCCCGCCTGTTCCAGCCGGATCAGGTCGGCACGGACTTCCGCGCGGCTGAGAGGCGCCTGCGCGCTTTGCGCGAAGGACAGGGCTGGCGCGGCCAGGGCGCAGGAGATCAGGACGGTGCGGATGAGTGCTTTCATGATGCGTTGCCTCTTTCGGTGGGATGGCCCGCTGCCGCCGGGGCCGTGGCGCTTTCATCGACAGGATGATGTGCCCAGTATTGGCTTTGGCCACTGACCCGAGCCTGACCATCTCATTACGGTTTCGTCATCGGGGCGCTCTGCCAGCCACCACCAAGTGCCTTGACCAGCATCACGCTCGCTATCAGTTGCCGCCGGTGCACCGTCTCGGCGGCCCGCTCGCTGGCAAGCGCGGTGCTCTCCAGCACGCTGACTTCCAGATAGGCCACCGCGCCCTTGCGGTAGCGGTCCAGCCCCAGCGCCAGCGCACGCTCGGACGCTTCGGCCGCCGCCTGCTGGCTGGTGGCTTCCTCCTGCAGCGCACGCAACGCGGCGAAGTTGTCCTCCACCTCCTGGAAGCCGCGCAGCACAGTGCCGCGATAGTCGGCGGCGCTGGCGTCGAACTGGGCGCGCGCGCTGTCGGCCACCGCCTGCCGGCGCCCGCCATCGAACAGCGTGGCGGCCAGCGCCGGGCCGATGGCCCAGAAGCGGCTTGGCGCGGTCAGCCAGCCGGCCAGGCTGGTGCTCTCCAGGCCGCCGCCCACGGCAAGCAGCAGGCTCGGGAAAAAGGCGGCGCGGGCCACGCCGATCTGGGCGTTCGCGGCCGCCACGCGGCGCTCGGCGGCGGCGATGTCGGGCCTGCGCTCCAGCAGTTGCGAGGGCAGCGCGGCCGGGATGGCGGGCAGCTCGGGCAGCGCCGCGGTGTCGGCCAGCGGCGGCAGCGAGAAGCGCGCGACGGGCTCGCCCAGCAGCGTGGCGATGGCATGCTCCAGTTGCGCGCGGTTCAGGCGCAGGTCCGCCAGTTGCGCCCTGGCGTTCTCGAGCTGGGCCCGGGCCTGCGCCACGTCGCCTTCCGTCGCGATGCCGCCACGGTAGCGGTTGCCGGCCAGTTCCAGCACCGTACCGTAGGCGTCCACGGTGCGCTGGAGCAGGTCGAGTTCCCGGTCGGCCGAGCGCAGGCCGAAGTAGTCGGCGGCCAGTTCGGCCTGCAGGCCGAGGCGCACGGCCGCTACGTCGTCGGCGCTGGCCTGGGCGCGCGCCTCGGCTGCATCCACGCCATTGCCGATGCGGCCCCACAGGTCGGGCTCCCAGGTGGCTGTCAGGCCCAGCAGGTGGTTGGGTTCAGTCTTGCCGGCCAGCGAGCGGCCGACCACATTCGCCGAGGTATGGCTGCTGCTGATACTCGCCCCGGCGCTAAGGGTAGGAAAGTACGCGGCATGCGCGGCCCTGGCCTGGGCGCGCGCATCCTGCAGCAGGGCCACCGCCTTGTGCAGCGTCTGGCTGGAAACATCGATGCGTGCTTCGAGCGTGTCGAGCCGTGCATCGGCATATACGCGCCACCACTCCGGCGCGATGCCCGGCGGGCCGCCCGGCTGCGCGGCGCTGGCGCCGGCTTCCTTGTAGGCAGCCGGCGTGTCCACGGCGGGCGGCTGGTAGGGTGGAGCGGTGGCGCAGCCGGCCAGCAGCGCGGCCATGGCCATGGCCATGGCAATGGTGATGGCCAGTCTCGTTGCGTTGCGCCTGGTCTTGGGGAAACGGACGGGGGTGTGTTGTGCATGCATGCCGGGCCTACCTTGCCTTGCCGGCCAGCCTGACCACATCGCCCGCCAGCAAGCCGTCGCCGGGATTGACCACCACTTGCTCGCCGCCCCGCAGGCCTTCGGTGATTTCCACATGGGAGCCGAAGTCGCGCCCGATCGTCACGGTCCGGATTGCCAGCTTGCCGTCCGCGCCAACCACGGCCACGCAGGTGCCCTGCGCCCGGAACATCAGCGTATTGGCCGGCAGGTCCATGCCGGCCCGTGTCCGAGGCGCGCTCAGGTGCGCCTCGGCATAGGCCCCGGGCAAGATCCGGCCGCCGGCGTTGTCCACGTCCAGTTCCACGCGCAGGCTGCGCGTGACGTGATCGATGGCGCCGGCGTTGCGCGCCACGGTGGCGGGAAAACGCTGCCCGGGGAACTGCGGCAACGTCAGCCACGCCTGCATCTGCGGGCCGACGATGCCGCTGGCGTCCTGCGGCACCTGCACGTACACGCGCAGCCGCTCGCCAGCGGAAAGGTGGAATAGTTCGCGGCCGGGTCCACCGGCGCTGCCGGCATCGATCAGCGCGCCGGTGTCCACATTGCGCGCTGTCACCACGCCGTCGAAGGGGGAGCGGATCTGCGTGTACGAGGCCAGTTGCGCCAGGCGCGCCGTGTTGGAGCGCGCCGAGGCCAGCGTGGCGGCCTTGGCTTGCATGTCGGCCACTTTCTGGTCGGTGTCCTGCTGGGCCACCGAGCGCGATTTGAGCAGGTCCTGCCAGCGCTCCGCCGTGCTCCTGGCCAGCGCGTAGTTGGCCGCGGCGATGGCTTCGTCGGCGCGCGCCTGGCGTAGCTGGTCGCTCACCTCGGGGGCATCGATCTCCGCCAGCAACTGGCCTTGCCTGACCGGCGTGCCGATGTCGGCGTACCAGCGGCGCAGGTAGCCGTTCACGCGCGCATAGACCGGTGCGTCCTGGAAGGCGCGCACATCGCCTGGCAAGGTCAGTTCCTGAACCGCTGGTGCGCTGGCGGGCCGTACCGTGGAAACCACCGTGGCCGTCGCTTCGGCGCTGTGAACGGCCAGCGCGGCCTTGGCGTGCAGCCTGGGCACGATGCCGGCGGCCAGCGCCGCGCCGAGCAAAGCCAGCGCCAGCAGGCTGGCGCGTATGCGGCGCACCCTGGCGGTGCCGGTGGCGGACGATAAGTTGGCAGTGGGTGAAGCCTGGGGAGCGGGGAGAGTCATGCCGGACCTTTCTGTTCGAAGCTGAGGGCGGGGCGCGGTGCAAGGGCGGAGGTGGGAGCGCGAGCGGCAAGCCAGCGGTGCAGCAGCGCGAACAGGGTCGGCACCAGTACCAGGGTGGCGACGGTGCCGCAGGCCAGGCCGCCGATCACGGCGCGGCCCAGCGGCGCGTTCTGCGCGCCGGCATCGCCGGCGCCGAGGGCCATCGGGATCATGCCGATCAACATTGCCAGCGCGGTCATCACCACCGGGCGGAAGCGCCCGATGCCGGCTTGCAGCGCGGCGTCGAAGGGCGACGCGCCTCCCGCGCGCAGTTCGCGCGCCAGGCTGATCACCAGGATGCTGTTGGCGGTGGCGATGCCGATGCACATGATGGCGCCGGTCAGCGCCGGCACGCTGACGGTGGTGCGGGTGATAAAAAGCATCCACGCCATGCCTGCCAGCGCGCCCGGCAGTCCGCCGATGATGGCCAGCGGGTCGAGCCAGGACTGGAAGTTCACCACCATCAGCAGGTACACCAGCACCACCGCGATCGCCAGGCCGCCGAGCAGGCCTGCGAAGGACGCGCGCATGGTCTGCACCTGGCCGCGCACGACCAGCTCGGACCCAGGCGGCAGTGTCTTGCGCGCGGTATCGACGAGGCGCCCGAGGTCGCCTGCCACCGCGCCAAGGTCGCGCCCGCGCACCGAGCCGAAGATGTCGATCACCGGCTGCACGTTGTAGTGCGACACCACGCCCTGCTGGTTCGAGCGCGCCACGCTGCCCAGCGAGCCGAGCAGGTCGCCGCCGGCGCCATCGGCGGTGGTGCCCGGGCCAGCGCCAAGGCCAAGCGGAATGTTCGAGAGCGACTGCAGAGAAGCCATCGCGTACTGCGGCACCGACACCATCAGCGGATAGCTCACGCCGTTGCGCGGGTTCAGCCAGAAGTTGGGCGAAGTCTGGCTGCTGCCGGATAGCGAGATCAGCAGGTTCTGCGCCACTTCGCGCTGCGATAGCCCCGCCTGCAGCGCGCGGGTGCGGTCCACCTGCACCGTCAGCGCAG
The DNA here is from genome assembly GCF_000611145.1 of Cupriavidus sp. SK-3. NCBI lineage: Bacteria > Pseudomonadati > Pseudomonadota > Betaproteobacteria > Burkholderiales > Burkholderiaceae > Cupriavidus > Cupriavidus sp. SK-3. The sequence goes on from NZ_JFJV02000225.1 coordinate 13,957, forward strand.
GCTGGTCGTCGGGTTGCTGGATATGCACATCCGCCAGGCCAGGCACCGCGCGCAACTGGCCAGCCAGCTTCTGCGCCACCTCGCGATTGGCTGCCAGCTGGCTGCCCACCACCTGGATATCGATCGGCGCCGGCAACCCGAAATTCAGGATCTGGCTGACAATGTCCGCCGGCAGGAAGGAAAAGCTCACGCCGGGAAACGCCGTGGGCAGCAGACTGCGAAGCCGGTCCACATAGTCCGCGGTAGCGCCGTGGCCTGGTTTCAGCGAGATCAGTATCTCGGCATCGGCCGAGCCGATCGGCAGCGCGGAGTCGTAGGTGAGGTTGATGCCGCTGACAGGCAGGCCGATGTTGTCGATGATGCCGGCCACGTGGTCCGGGCCGATGGCGGCGCGGATGCGGCTTTCCACCTCGTCGGCGATGCGCGCGGTTTCCTCGATGCGGGTGCCGGTCCGGGCACGCATATGCAGGCGGATCTCGCCGCTGTCCACGCTCGGGAAGAAGTCCTGCCCGAGAAATGGCACCAGCGCCATCGAGGCCGCGCAGCAGGCCAGGAACGCAGCGGCAAGCCGCCGGGGATGCCGCAACGCTGCCGCCAGCGAGGCAGCGTAGCGTGCGCGCACCACTTCGAAAGCGCGTTCGAAGCGTGACTGCAAGCGCGCGCAGGCGCGGCGCAGGCGGCCCGGCGTGCGCGTTTTTGCCGCGTCACCGGCCGCCTCGCCAGCCTCGCCGCGCATCAGGTAATGCGCGAGCGTGGGAATCAGCGTGCGCGAGAAGAAATAGGACGCCGCCATGGCAAACACCACCGCCTCGGCCATCGGCACGAACAAATAGCGCGCCACGCCGGTGAGCAGGAACATCGGCAGGAATACGATGCAGATCGATAGCGTGGAAACCAGGGTGGGCACGGCAATCTGTGCCGACCCCTCAAGAATGGCCTGCTCCAGCGGCTGGCCCATCTCGCGGTGGTGCGTGATGTTCTCGATCGCCACGGTGGCGTCATCCACCAGCACGCCCACCGCCAGCGCCAGTCCGCCCAGCGTCATGATATTCAGCGTCTCGCCAAGCGCGGAGAGCGCCATCAGCGCGGCCAGTACCGACAGCGGGATAGAGATCGCGATGATCAGCGTGGCACGCCAGCTGCCCAGGAACAGCAGGATCATCAGCGCGGTGAGGCAGGCGGCGATGAGCGCCTCGTGCAGCACGCCATGGATCGCCGAGGTGACAAAGACCGACTGGTCCGACACCGGCTGCACCCGCAGCGAAGGCGGCAGGCCGGCCATGATGCGGGGCAACATCGCCTTGACCTGCGCAATGATGGACAGCGTGGAGGTATTGCCGCTTTTCTCGATCTCCAGCAGCGCGGCGCGCTTGCCGTCGCGGCGTACCACGTTGGTCTGAGGCGCGTAGCCGTCGCGCACGTGGGCCACGTCGCGCACATAGACGGTGCCGCCGGGGCCGCTCCTGACCGGCAGGTCGTTGAGGCCGGCCACGGTGGGCGTGCTGCCGTTCAGGTCCACCCGATACTCCAGCGCGCCGATCTTTGCGGTGCCGCCCGGCAGCACCAGGTTCTGCGCATTGATGGCGTTGACCACATCGAGCGGCGCCAGGCCGCGTGCCTGCAGCGCGCGCGTATCGAGATCCACCATCACCTGGCGCACCTTGCCGCCGTAAGGCAGCGGCACCGAGGCGCCCTGCACGGTGGCCAGTTGGGTGCGGATGAAGTTGTTGCCGAGGTCGTAGAGCTGCTGCTCGGGCAACTGGTCGCTGGCCAGTGCCAGCCGCAGGATCGGTACCGTGGAGGCGCTGTAGCTCAGGATCAGCGGCGGCGTGGTGCCTGGCGGCATATTGCGCAGCATCGATTGGGCGCCGGACGAGGTCTCGGCAATGGCGCGGTTGATGTCCGCGCCCGGGTGGAAGAAGATCTTGATCACCGCCACGCCGCTGAGCGATTGCGACTCGATATGTTCGATATCGTCCACGCTGTTGGTCAGCGAACGCTCGTAGCCGGTGACGATGCGCCGGGCCATGTCCTCGGCGGACAGGCCGTTGTAGGTCCACACCACGCTGACCACCGGGATATCGATGGCCGGAAAGATATCGGTGGGCGTGCGTAGCAGCACCAGCGGGCCGGCCAGCAGCAGGCACAATGCCAGCACCACGAAGGTATAGGGACGGCTCAGCGCGAGCCTGACGATCCACATTGCGGGGTCTCCGGAGTGATGGAAGAACGGGGCGCGGCGCGCCCTCTGGGCGGTCCGGCGGAAACACTCGACGGGCGGATTCTAGAAAGGGCAGGGGGCGTGGAACGCTGTCGAATCCATTACGGATTTGTCATTCAAGTCCGGCGCGGCCAGGGCTATCATCCGGCATGTGCAAGGCGCCGCAGCATGCCTTGCCGGCACTGGTTAGACGAGGACGATCATGAGAATTCTGGTGGTGGAGGACGAGCCCAAGACTGGCGAATACCTGCGCAAGGGACTCACGGAGTCTTCCTTCGTGGCCGACCTGGCCGTGACCGGCGCCGACGGCCTGCACCAGGCGCTGGAAGGCAGCTACGACCTGGTCATCCTGGACGTCATGCTGCCCGGCATGAACGGCTGGGAAGTGCTCAAGCGGCTGCGCGAGCACAAGGACACGCCGGTGCTGTTCCTGACAGCGCGCGACGAGGTGGAGGATCGCGTGCGTGGCCTGGAACTGGGCGGCGACGACTATCTCGCCAAGCCGTTCGCCTTCGTCGAGTTGCTGGCACGGGTACGCACGCTGCTGCGGCGCGGACCGGTGCGGGAAGCCGACCGGATCGAAATCGAAGACCTTGAGATCGACCTGATCCGCCACCGCGTGACGCGTGCCGGACAGCGCATCGATCTGACACCGCGCGAGTTCTCGCTGCTGCATTTCCTCGCGCGGCGGCACAGCGAGGTGCTCAGCCGTACCCAGATCGCCTCGCATGTGTGGGATATGAACTTCGATAGCGACACCAATGTGGTGGACGTTGCGGTGCGCCGCCTGCGGGCCAAGATGGACGACGACTTCCAGCCCAAGCTGATCCATACCGTACGCGGCATGGGCTATGTGCTGGAGCGCCGGCAGCCCTGATGCGCAGGCTTTCTCTCACTACCCGCCTGGCGCTCGCCTTTGGCCTGGTCGCCGCGATCGTGTTCGGCGGCGCGGGCGCCTACCTCTATCGTGCGCTCGCCATGCAGGTGATCGAGCGCGACGATGCCGAACTGCTGCGCAAGGCGGCACGCGTGCGCAATGAACTGGCGGAAATGGACCCTGGCGCCGCCGGAGCGTGGAGGGAAGTCGCCAGCGTGGTGTCCGGCAACGACGAGTTCGCGCTGGTGGTGCACGCATCCGACGGTACCGTGCTGGTATCCGCCAATACCGGGAAGGACGCGCCGCCCGCCTTGATGCCTCTCGCCGCGGATGCGCCGTTCGACACCGCGTCGATACACACCTGGACCACGCAGCAGGGCTACTCTGCGCACGGCATCAAGGCCTTGCTGCGCACGGGCGCCGCCTCCACCTCCGCCGCCGCCTCCACCTCCGCCTCCGCCGCCGCCGCCGCCGCCGCTTCCACCGCCACGCCGGCGCAGACGTTCACCCTCTACCAGACCGCCATCTCCCGCACCATCATGCTGCGTGCCTACCGCGCCAAGCTGTTGCTGGCCGGGCTGCTTGGCACGCTGTCGGTGGCCGCGCTCGGCTACCTGGTGGTGCGTGCCGGTATGGAGCCACTGCGGCGCATCGCCGCCGGCGCCTCGTCGGTCACCGTGCGGCGTCTGGCGCTGCCGGTGGATCCGGAGCAATTGCCGCCCGAACTGGAGGAGCTGGCCGCGGCCTTGCAGCAGATGATGGACCGGCTGCGCGACGGCTTCGAGCGGCTTTCGCAGTTTTCGGCCGACCTGGCGCACGATTTCCGCACGCCCATCAGCAACCTGCTGGGACAGAGCCAGGTCGCGCTGGCGAGCGAACGCAGCGCCGACGAGTACCAGGCCCTGCTGGCCTCCAATATCGAGGAATACGAGAGGCTCGCCCGCATGATCGAGAACATGCTGTTTCTCGCGCGGGCAGAGAACGCCCGCGTGGCCGTCAAGCCGGCGCGGCTGGATCTGGCGCGCGAGCTGGGCGCGCTATCGGATTACTTCGAGGGGCTGGCCGAGGCACGCGGGGTGGTGATCGCGGTGGACGGCGGCGGCGCCGTGCAGGCCGATCCGCTGCTGCTGCGACGCGCGGTCAGCAACCTGGTGGCCAACGCGATCCGCTACACACCCGCGGGACAGACTGTGGTGCTGGCGGCGCGTTCCTCCCCGGGAGGCAGCAGCATCGAAGTGCGCAACCCTGGCGCCGGCATCGCGCCGGAACACCTGGCCAAACTGTTCGACCGTTTCTTCCGCGGCGATCCCGCTCGCGCCAACTCAGGAGAGTCGGCAGGCATCGGTCTCGCCATTGTGAAGTCGATCATGGACTTGCACCACGGCAGCGTCGAGGTGGAGTCGGAGGTCGGGGGCACCACGGTGTTCAGGCTGTTTTTTCCTGCAGGCATTGCCGATTCCGCGCCGGTTAGGCAATACGCGTGATGTTGCGGCCTGTGCTCCTGGTATGCCCGCTTCCCGCCAGCCTCGAAGCGTGAAACATGGTCACCCCAATAAATTCGCACCAGCCGCAAAAAAAACTATTCAAAAATCAAAAAGCTTGTTGTAGAATTCGGCCTCCGTTTCGCAGAGTAGTAGCAAGTCGCAAGAAACGGAGCTTGTTCCCCGATAGCTCAGTTGGTAGAGCGCCGGACTGTTAATCCGTAGGTCCCTGGTTCGAGCCCAGGTCGGGGAGCCAAAAAGCGGGAGTAGCTCAGTTGGTAGAGCGCAACCTTGCCAAGGTTGAGGTCGCGAGTTCGAGCCTCGTCTCCCGCTCCAAAATGGCAAAATTTACCCGCTAGGGTATCGTGAGAGCGCCCGCATCAGGTCGCCTCCCAGACGAGAGAGTGCCAGAACCTCCCGTAGCTGCCAACATTCCATCTGCTACAGATACGAATCCAAATCCCGCATCTCGTCGATATCGGGGTGGACATACTTCATCGTCGTATTGAGACTCGTATGTCCAAGCTGAAGCTGAACAAGCTTCGGGTTCTTCGTCACTCGCATCGATTTCGTTCCGGTCGTATGGCGGAAGCGATGGCAGGATGCAACTATCCCATGTGTATTCCTGAGCTCGGCGAAGACGTCACGCAGATTCCATTCGCCCATGGCTTCTTGAGGGTCAGTCCGTTTCGCCCGAGTTCGAAACGGGCCGACATTGAAGACCTTCCCGGTTGGCTTCGTTCCGCCGAGGCGCTTGCAGTATATTTTTCGATACGTTCCCAACTCGGAGAGTAAGGATTGGGGTACGGGGATGTCGTAGGATCGCCGGGTCTTGCTGGTTTCGGATCTGAGGTGAGTTGTGGGATTCTGCCAAGTAGAATTCTAGATGTGTAGGGGAAAAATACGGGCAAAGTTTCGGCGGCACCTATCGCCGCGCGAAGGCTTGCTCTAGCTGCCGAGCGCGCTGCATCTCGTCGTGGTGCAGATTGATCGAGGTGGCGGTGATCGACGCATAGCGCATGCGGCGTGGCCCGTTGAAAAAAAACCGGCGCTAGGAATTTCCCTCTTCCTGCAGTGCCTTGGCGATCAACGTAACGGCCGGGGATGCCTCCGTATCCTGATGGGTGATGAAAACCATCCGGCCGGAGCCAAATGGCGTGTGCAGGCGTACCTTGTGCACCATCGACATCGCGCTGTAGTGCTGCACGGCGCTGTCCGGCGCAATAGCCAGAAAATCACTCGTGGCCACCATCGACAAGCTGCTATGGAATGAGATCGATTCGATATGCGGTACCGGTGGCAACTGGCCGTTGTCGAGAAATGGCTGTTCGAATATCTCCCGGGTGTGGGTGCCGCGCGGTGGCAGTATCCATGGGCTTTCGCGCAACGCCGACAGGCTCACGTCGCGGTGTCTGGCCAGCGGATGGTGTGGAGCGCATGCAATTGCCAGGTGCTCGTCCCACAGCGGCGTGATGTTCAGCCGTTCCTGCGACTGCTCGGGGTGACCGGATTCCAGCCGCCCGACCACGCAGTCGAGCTCTCCCCTGGCGAGCATGCCGAGCAGTCCGCTAACAGTGTGTTCCCGCACCTGCAGGCGCGGCAGGATGCCTTGCCGGCTTAGTGAGGCGACCAGCCTCGGCAACACGTTGACCCCGACCAGCGGCAGTACCCCCATTCTGACCAGCGGGATTTCCGGCCGCTCCGCCAGCGCTTCACTGGCGGCATCCAGCGCGCCTAGCGCAATGCGCAGGCGCTCGAGGGCGCGTTCACCAGCCGGGCTCAGGCGGCCGCCGCGAGTGGTGCGTTCGATCAGCGTGCAGCCGAAGGCCTGTTCCAGTTCCTGGAGCATCTTGGTTACCGCCGGCTGGCTGATGTGCATCACCTCGGCGGCGGCGGTCAGCGAACCCGTGCGCGCCACCAGGTCCAGCAGCCGCAGATGACGGATACGCAGGCGGTCGACCCGATTGGGAGGGGCGGTGGGCGAAGCAGCCACGTGCGCGAGGGAAGCCTTTGCCATAACCAATCTTGATGGATTCATAATAACTGGATAATTGTCTCGAATGGTTGAGCGGCGCGACAATAGGGCGAAACCATAAAGGAGACCTGATATGTCTGCATCCACCCGCTGCGCGCGTCGCCTGATACTGAGGACCCTGCTGATGCTGCCCATCGTTGCAGCATCCAGTATGCCGGCCTCCGCACTTGCCGCAGACAGCTATCCCAGTCGCCCAATCCGGCTGGTGGTTCCCTACGCCGCCGGCGGTGGCCCCGATATCCAGGCGCGCAAGCTCGCCGAGGTGCTGGGCAGGGAGCTGGGCCAACCTATCGTAGTCGAGAACAAAGTTGGTGCAGCGGGGATTCTTGCCGCCGAATCCGTGGCGCAGCAACCAGCGGATGGCTATACCTTGCTGCTGGGCGCCTCCACCCACATCGCGCAAAAGCTCTTGCAGCCGGGGGTCAAGTTCGATCCTGCTGCATTCACCCATGTGACCCGCATTGGCGTCAGCCCGGCCGTGCTCGTCGTGGGCACCAACTCCCCGTATCGCAAGGTGGCCGACCTGGTGGCCGCCGCGCGGCGCTCTCCCGGCTTGCTCAACTATGCATCGGGCGGCATCGGCTCGGCTGCGCATATCTCCGGCGCGGCGTTTGCGTCGGCGACCGGCATCAAAGCGGTTCATATCCCCTACAAGGGTTCGGTGGAAATCGTGCCGTCGCTGATCAAGGGCGACACGCAGTTCGGCTTTCCCGTGGCTACCACAGCGATGCCGCAGATCGCCAATGGCAAGGTGCGGGCGCTTGCAGTCACCTCGGCGCAGCGGATACCCACGCTGCCCCAGGTACCAACTTTAAATGAGGTGCTCGGCCGTACCGATCTGACGCTGGACTCATGGAGCGGCATCTGGGCTCCGGCGAACCTGCCTAAGCCTTTGGTGGCGCGTTTGCATGCCGCCATGCTCAAGGCGCTCGCGGATCCCGGGCTGCACCGCTTCTATGCCGAGACGGGGGCGTTCATCGACCCGAGCCGGACGCCGGAGGACTTCTCCCGCCTGATCGCCGAGGAAACCGCCAGGATGCGGCAGGTAATCGACAAAAACCGCATTACGATCGAATGAGGCCGCCATGCCAATTACGTCCGCTACTCCGCCTACCAAGGCATTTACCCCGCTCGCCGGCATCAGCATTCTCGATTTCTCGCACGTCATCGCCGGCCCTTTCGCCACGTTCTTGCTGTCCCAGCTCGGGGCCGATGTAATCAAGGTTGAAAACGCCAACGGCGGCGACGTCATGCGTCGCGCCGGCGGGGGCCGAGAGAGCTTTGTCGCGCTGAACGCGGGCAAGTCTTCGCTTGCCCTCGACCTTTGCAGCGAGGACGGACGGCAGCAGGCGCGGAAGCTGGCCGCCTCATGCAATGTCTTTGTCGATAACCTGCGGCCCGGCGTGCTCGAACGCTTCGGCCTGGGCTTCGAGGCGGTGCGCGAACTCAACCCCCGCGTCGTCTACTGCAGCATCTCCGGCTTCGGGCGCGGCGCGACAGAATGGGAGAACCGCCCCGCCTACGATCATGTGGTGCAGGCCGCTACCGGCATGGCATTTATGGCGGGCAACGAGGGCGATCCGCCGATCAAGACCGGCTTCCCGGTGATCGATTCCGCCACAGGGTTGCTCGCCGCCTTTGCCATCCTCGCCGGCGTACGCGAGAGCGAGCATACCGGGCACGGCATGCTGCTCGATATCTCCATGGCCAGCGCCGGCATGCAATTGATGTATCCCTTAACCTGCGCAGCGCTCACGCGCGGCACCACGCCTCCCCGGCAGGGGAACCAGGGCTACTCGGGCAGCCCCTCCGCCGACTTCTTCCGCACGCGGGATGGTTGGCTCGCCATCGGCGCGAACACGCCACGGCAACTGCTGGCATTGTTGGAGGTGCTGGGCCTTGATTATCTTGCAAGGGATCCCGCCTTGTTCAATCCGCCGCTGGACGGCGGTGATTTGCCTGCCTTCGTGCGCTCGCTGGACCCGGCGGCGCTGAAGGATGCGCTGTCCGCGGTTCTGGCCGATGCCAATGCCACGGAGCTGGAGGTGCGGCTCAACGCCTGTGGAATCCCGGCCTCGCGCTTGCGCAATATTGCCGAGTTTGCTGCCGAATCCATGGAAAACGGCAGCATCGAAACCGTCGAGCTGCGCGACGGCGAGACCACAGTGGTGTCGCCGGGACTTGGCTTTCGGGTACACACCGGCGCCTAGCACTTCCCCTTTTGGCCGCAAGCGGATCGCTGTCTCGGCGTGTTTGTGCACGCTGCGCATGCATGCGCTCGTCTTTCCACCTGGCCCCACGTCTATTCAAACGGATCTCCCATGACATACATGCTACGCCTGTGTGCCACTGCCGCCCTGCTGGCGGCCGGCGCGAACTGCCTCGCCGCCGACAGGATCGGCAACGCCGCCGAGAACAACCTTGATGTGCCAAGTGAGCGGGGCATCATGGTGGGCTTCCCGCCAGCGCCGGAAAACCTCATTACGCTGCAAAATCAAGGCGCCCCGCGTTTCGTGCGCTGGAGCATCATGCATAGCGCGAGCAACTTCCCGACTGCGCGCGTGTCGCGCGGCACGAACGCCATTTCGCCGCTCCCGCAGGGAAGGCCGCTGGACGTGGAGAGCATCCAAACGCACGACGACAACGGCAACCCGATTTCGATGCGCGAGTTCTACCGGCGCACCGGATTGGATGCGATGCTCGTCCTGTACCAGGGGCGCGTCGTATTCGAACGCTATCTCGGCGACATGCGGCCCACCACACTGCACGGCATGTTCTCCTGCACCAAGAGTCTGGTCGGCACGCTGGCGGCGACGCTGGCATACGAAGGCAAGCTCGATCTGAGCGCACCGGCCAAGCGTTACGTGCCGGAGCTGGCTGCGTCTGCATTGGGCGGTGCCACGCTGCAGCAACTGCTGGATATGCGTGCCAATTATCGCTTTGGAGACGATATCCACCAGAGTGGATCGGTGCAGCGCATTTTTCACCAGGCGCTCGGTGTCATGCCCCGGCCGAAGGACTACAACGGGCCGGACGGTGCCTATGCCTTGCTGATGAGCGCGCAACCGGCGGGAGAGCATGGTACTGGACCGTTCCGCTACGACAACGGCAGTACTCAGGCATTGGGCTGGGTCATGCAGCGCGCCACAGGCAAGAGCATGTCGCAGCTGTTCAGTGAGCGCTTCTGGTCGCCGCTAGGCGCGGAGCAGGACGCCGACATGGTGCTCGATGTGAAGAAGGCGGAGTGGACCGCGGCTGGCATGAGTGCGAACCTGCGCGACCTCGCACGCTTCGGCGAAATGATGCGTCTGGATGGTGTCTTCAACGGCAAGCACATCGTGCCCAGCGAAATCGTGGCTGACATTCGCAAGGGCGGCGACAAGGCAGCGTTCGCGGCGAGCCCGTCTGGCCCGAGCCGGCCGGGAGGGTCATACCACAACCAATGGTGGATCAACCACGACGCCTACGACTCCTACAACTGCGCTGGCCATTATGGGCAACGCGTGTGGATTGCCCCCAAGGGCGAGGCAGTGATTGTACAGCTCTCGACCGATTTGGGCGAAGCCAGCGCACAAGAGCCGCTCCGGCAACGGACCTATCGGGCCATTGTCGAGGCATTGAGGCGCACGGCTGGCAACCCCGCCACACGCTGAACGGCCTGCTGCGATTTTTCCACTACACAAGAACAACCATGAGGAGACGATGAACATGAAGAGAGCGCTGTTCTCACTCGCAGCCTTCTGCGCCGGCACGGCAACAGCACAGGCTCAATCGAGCTTGGTGCTGTATGGCGTCGCGGATGCCAATATCGAGTACGTGACCAATATGTCCCGTACTACTCCGCTCCAGCCGGGATTCCCCAGCCAAGCAGGAAACAGGTTCGCCCTCAACTCTGGCGGGCTATCCGGTTCGCGCTGGGGCTTGCGCGGCCTGGAAGACCTCGGGCAAGGCCTCAAAGCCGTGTACGTACTGGAGAGCGGCTTTGGTGTGGATGACGGCAAGCTGACGGGAGGAGGCCGGCTGTTTGGCCGGCAGGCATACGTTGGCTTGCAGAGCGAACAGATTGGCCGCTTCACCTTTGGTCGGCAGTACACCGCGATCTTCGATGCCTTCGCCAACTTCTCACCAACCCGATACGGCTCGCAGTATGAGCCCATCGTGGCCCAGCTCGGGCTGGACTATCGTTCAGACAACACTGCCAAGTACACGGGCAATTTCGGGCCTGTCACTGCGTCCGCGCATTGGTCGTTCGGCAATGGCGTGGCCGGCGCGGGCGAGGTCCCCGGCCAGTTCCGCCGCGATACCGGTTATGGCGGATCATTGACATATTTGGCCCGTGCCTTCGGCGCGGCGCTGGCCTATGGCCAGTTCAATCCGACGCTCACCACAGCAGGTGGCACTGGCACCTTCAGGAAGGCCGGAGCGGCTGTCAGCTATGCTGTCGGGCCAGCAAAGATCATGGGTGGCTACCGGTGGGGGAAAAACGAAGGCGTTGGCGGCGCCACGGTGCTACGAGACGACTACTACTGGATCGGTGCCAACTACGATGCCACCTCGGCGCTTGGCCTCACAATGGCCTACTATTACGACAACGTACGGAGCCTGGCCGGCCAGAACATCAAGAATCCCTGGCAGGTTTCGTTTATCGCCAACTACAAGCTGTCCGCGCGCACGGACATGTACCTGACCACGGCCTACACGAAGAATGCAGGGCTGAACTTTGATACCTCTGCGATCAGCTTTGCCAATGGCTACTTCCCTGGTGCCGGCAAGGACAATATGCTGGGGGCCGCCGTGGGCGTGCGCCACAAGTTTTGATCGGCGGGATGAATAGGTATCGAGGCCTATTCATCCTCTTTCTGTCTGCGCCGGGAATCGGAAGTCTCCGCTCTGAGAACGGCACTGTGGAACGCCACAGGACGTGGCATTCTTGCCGTGTTCCCCATTTCCACGGCCGGGCAGGCGACGGCGCAAATCGCGACCACTTGGGGGTCGCTTGAGAAAAACGGAAATATTGCATGCTAAGTCATGTGAACCCTGGCCGAGCGCCGGTTATCGAATGGCGAAGGCATGATTCATCTGGCGTACCCGCTTGACCTCGTCGCTTTGCAAATAGATCAAATGTGCTGCAGCACATTTAATCTATTACCGGCCGAAAGGTTTTATGCGC
>NZ_JFJV02000226.1:0-1503 GCF_000611145.1 Cupriavidus sp. SK-3
AGACAGCCGTGCCCTATGGCCTGGTTGCCGAGATCACGTACCTGCGCTGCGGGAAGGTCCCAGTTCACTTGATCGGGGAGTTTGCTGAGATGGCCAGGGCAGCGATGCCCAACGAGACCGGCGCCTGGGTTGTGTGGGACGCGGTAACGCGGGACTTCCGCCTAGCCCCCGTGATCATCCGCTCGCAAGGACGAGGCCACCTTGATTACAGCCGCCCCGAGCTGTCGGCTGACGAGGTGCTGGTCCTTGACTGCCACTCTCACGGTGCGCATCCGGCGTACTTCTCGTCGCAAGACGACATAGACGACGTGCATGACGTGAAGTTCGCGTTCGTGATTGGCAACTGCGGCGCGGATGTCCCATCGCTCGCCCTGCGCCTCTGTGCGAAAGGGATCTTCGAGGAGAGTGAGAGGGTCCCGAGTGACTGGTATGCGGCGACGAAGGCCGGGAGGGGCGTGTGATGACGATGACTCACCATATTCCCGATTCGATGCTTGAGTATGCCTGGCGCGTCGTAGTGGTTGGAGCCGGCGGAACCGGCAGCGCTTTGCTGCCCAATCTGGCAAGGCTGCATCACGCCATGCTGGAGTTGGGGCACCCGGGCGGCATCGAGTGCATCGTGTTCGATGACGACACGGTCAGCGAGACGAACGTCGGCAGGCAGGGTTTCTATCCGAACGACGTTGGCCAGTTCAAGGCGACGCTGCTGGTGAACCGTCTCAATGCGCTCATGGGTACCCGCTGGGTCGCCCAGACGCGGCGGATTGCCAGTACCGACCGACTGGACTGTGATCTTGCGGTGGGCTGCGTGGATACTCGCGCGGCTCGCAAGGCCATTCTGGGTGCGGTCAGTCGTGGCAGTGGCGGTTACTACCTCGACTGTGGCAATGAGACCGACAAGGGCCAGGTGATTCTGGGGCAGGTGGGCAGCAAGATCGCCCAACGCCTTCCTCACGTGGGCGACCTTTTCCCCGATCTCGTGAACCCCAAGGGAGACAAGGCCGACACGGCGCCGTCCTGCTCGATGGCCGACGCACTGCGCAAGCAGTCGCTGGTCATCAATCAGGCGATCGGCGTGCAAGCCTTCAATCTGCTGTGGACGCTATTTCGGACCGGCACGCTGAAGTACTCCGGCGTGTTCGTGAACCTGGAAGCTGGGCGCACCAATCCTTTGCCCGTTGATCCGGCTGCCTGGGCCCGCTTTGGTTACGAGCCAAAGCAGCTGGCGCCGCGTAAGCGAGCAAAGAAATGAATCGCCCCGGTCGTCCGACCGGGCGCACGCTTGAAATCCCCCCAGGAAGCCTCTGCGCTTTCTGGGGGTTTTTTTTGTCGGTGGACTGCCTCGGTGACAAGCAGTTACCTGTCGTTGGGGGGTGCAAAAGAACGGCGTCCCTGATAATATTGCCGCACTTTCCGCGTCTCCGACGCATCGAATCCTTGCCTAGCATCCGCCAGGCGTCTCGTCACCCACTGGGGCATTGTCCCTTGTGGCTGTGCTCCTAT
>NZ_JFJV02000227.1:0-48266 GCF_000611145.1 Cupriavidus sp. SK-3
AATCGGCCTATCTCTCTCGCATTGTGAAAACCAGGTCATTGGCTTGTGCAACATCAAGCGCAAAATTCATTGATCACTTCCCTAAGAGGGTGGAGACAAAACAAAGAAAGACCTATTCTTCCTAAAGTGAACATGGAGATGCAGTCATGGGGAAGATGGGAAGGCCCTTGGCCATAGACGAGGAGCATCACGCGCAGTTGCGGGAACTGGTGAGAAGCCATCCGAACGCGACGATGAGGGAGTTGGCCCAAGGCCTTGCCGAGCAAGGCGGCCCCAAGGTCAGCACAGTCACGCTGGCGGCGGCTTTGCGCCGCGCTGGATTGAAGCGAGTTGCGCAACCCAGCGCTGTACTCTATGCAAAGCCCAGTGAGCCCGCGCATTACGGCTACACAACTACGCGGCGCAGCTCGGCTACCTGGCGGGATGGAAGGACCTGTATCAGTCCGGGGTCGGGGCCACAGGCTATCTAGCCGCTCCTTCGCCGAGGCTCAAGTTCCGCGACCGGTTAGCCACTGACGTCTTTCCTTTCAACCCGCATGTTCTCGTTGTCGCTGGCGGCATCAATGACACCGATTATCCCAAGGACCAACTGCGTGCGGAGGCGACCGCCGTGTTCGACGCCATAGCAAAGAATCTGCCGAACACCGTCATCTTTGTACTCGGCCCGTGGTCGCCGGGCTCTCCGCGCACGGACCAGCGGGACGCCATCAAGGCGGCGGTTGGCACGCGCGCCAACTTCTATTTCATCGATAACGTGGCCCAGCAGTGGCAAACCGGGACAGGCAATGTTGCCGATCCGAAGCGCGACGGGAATGGTGACCTGTACGTATCGGACGATGGCACCCATCCCTCGGCCGCTGGCCATATCTATCTGGCAGGCAAAGTTGCGGATGCGGTGAAGCAGGTATTGAACACGTTCTGACGTCACCCCGCTGTACGCATGAAGCTGAAAGCCGCGCAACGCGCGGCTTTCAGCTTTTCCGCCATAGCATGGCGTGGCTGGGCCAGATGCACTTCAGCAACGAGCTAGGGGCGCTTTCTTCCTATCTCGTGTTGATATTCAGGACGCCACGCTGCCAGGCGCCACCCGCTCCAATCCAGCGTAATTGCCACGCAGCGCGACATACTTGCCGTTCACTTCAGCAGCCTGCTAGGGCGGCGGCGCCCGCAATTTCGTCCATACTGAGTGAAAGCTCAAGTCCAGCTACAGGCCGCGAGTCTAGCAGGATGGGGCGAGCTATCGTGCCGCGTGGCCCGTGCGACACATTGCTCTTTCCCGAGTAAGGAGGCGCATCATGTTTCCCGAATTTGATCTGCCGTGGGTAGAGCCTGCGGTGCATCTGTGCGCGGAATGGGCGCGGCATGGGTTGCGAGATGCGCTGCTGCCCGCCTTGCCCGCCGCCATCTGGGACGTCTGGCGCGACGAAACGGCACCCGAAGCGAAGCGACTGATCTATCGCCAAGTCCTCAAAGGTTTATGCGAGGGACTGGGGTTCCTCCTGAACGTGGCAGATCAACCCATCGCTGTCAAATACCACTTGCTCTTTGACCTGCCTGGATCCTGGGCGCCCCCGATTGCGGACGTTGACACCATCCTTCCCCTATTTCAGCGGCAGGCCTACCAGTGGGCGGCGGACGTTGTGGCATACATTGTCGGGCTGCGGCTCAAGCCGATTCACGTCTTCTATGGCACGCAGGACGCGACGACACTCCGCCTGGAAAGCCTGATTCGCAATGCCATCTACTCGGAAATGCTGCGCCAGCCGGCGGCAGCTTGGCGGCTGACGGGGTATTTCCGCGCGGCAGTGTTCGCCCTGATGACCGATCCCGTTGTGGATTTGCCGCAGGCGGTCGAGCATGCCACTGCGTTGCCAACAGAGGGGCAACTGGAGGTCGCACTGAGGACGCGCGTAAGGTTGCCGCACATGAAGGTGCAGACCAACAAGCAGTCCTCTGACGCCCAGGCTGGCGACCGCCGAGAAACGGGTACGCCGAAGCTGCCGGAATTATTGTCTGAGCTGAACCGTACGGCCATGAGCGGATCGAGTTCTTTCACAGTCATCCATCCATTGCGAGCCAGTTGTCGGCCGTCTTCCCATCCGGCGCCAGTATCGGTGAGCCCGACGCTCGTTGTTCGGCTGTGACGAGGTAATAGCCAATCGCATGTACCCTGCACGGTGAGCCGGCCACGCCCCACGGTGGTGGTGAAGAGTGCAGACGGCCTGTGTGAGAAATGCTGCCTGTTCACCTGCTTCGATTACCGGTTCCGTAACATCCATGGCTTCATAAAAATGGAACGGCAGAGGAATGGGCGGTGGGTATCGAACCTGCTGCGCCCGGTATCCTTCTTCGCGCGGCTGATCTGGAATCTTCGCTTGCGAATCTACCGGGACAAGTTGAACTAGCCGGAGGGGCCGGGACTTGGAGATTGTTTCATCGACGTGAAACATCCAAACCGGATCGGCGCGCGCAGGAGAAGTTTCACCCAAAGCACCATGGCGGCCCCCCCGTGTAAGATTGGAATATCGTTCATCCGTCCGGGTTATTCCTTTTCTCATGAGCACCACAATCAAACACGTGAGCGACGCGACCTTCGAGGCTGACGTCCTGCAGGCAGATAGGCCGGTCTTGGTCGACTTCTGGGCGGAATGGTGTGGGCCCTGCCGAATGGTCGCCCCCGTTCTGGAGCAGATCGCAAAAGAGCAGGCGGACACGCTGTTGGTCGCCAAGGTAGACGTCGACGTGAACAAAGACGTGTCCGCAAGGTTTGGCATTCGTGGCATCCCGGCTCTGATCCTCTTCAAGAATGGAAAGATTGTCGGGCAGAAGGTGGGGGCGCTGAGTAAGTCCAAAATGGAGGCCTTCCTTGGCATGCATGTCTAGCCACGCCGCGGCACCCCCGATAGTTCGCAAGCTCCAGGGCCCAACGCGGACGGACATTAAAAACAATTGCTCCATGGCGTGGGCGCTGTCACGTTGTTGCAGACGGACGCAATGTCGGCAAGGGAGGGCTATTGATCAGAAGGTGGCATACGGATTTTGGGTAACACCAGTGAAAGAGACATCTCCCAGACCACCGATTGCTTAGGCGATTAAACAGTGATGGCAAGACGGTCAGACCGTGGTCGGCAGAAACCTGATATGCAACACGAGCGTGAGGTTCGCAGCCTTGATAAGGTGCCGACCAGCGGATTCCATCAGGGACGGCAGGCATGGGCCTGACACGATTGAGACTTGCATAAATGCTGACATCACCACAACTCAGCCTGCTTCCAGCGCGCGGCAATGATGTTGGCGCGTTGCTGTGAGCATGAGCGGCGTTCGTGATGGCGAATCTGTGAGATTTGATCAAGAACGATGAGGGAAGCCGGAGTGCTTCCCTCAGGGACCGTGCACGCATGGCGCTGAGAGAAGATGTCGCCTTTATTGTGTCCAGCTCGCCAGTGTGTCATGTGCTGCTACAGACGCCAGCGTTCTTTAGCCTGTTGCGCCGGATCGACGAAGACCTGACGCAAGCCGTTCGGGAGAATGGCTGTTGCCATTGTGGTCAGCCGCTTCATCGCGCAGACTATCCGCGCAAACCGCGTGGATGCCCGCCGGCGGCACTTCCGGACTGCTGCGCGCGCCTGAGCCTGTGCTGCGCCGATTGCCGCAAACGCACGACACCGGGCTCGGTGCGGTTCCTGGGCTGGCGGGTCTATCTGGCCATCATCCTGGTGCTGCGATCGAGCCGTACCCACGGCTCCAGCATCGAGGCACTGCCGAATGTCAGTTGGATCACCCTCAAGCGCTGGCGACTCTGGTGGGCCGATACCATTCCTTCGACCAGTTTCGCAGGGGCCGGTACCTGGCCGATTCTGGCATCGGCGAGCCATCTGACGGTAAGCGGCCCACGCCCCCCGAGGACAGCGCGCGCGGTCCAGGCCGCGGCGGCAGCGAGTTCCAGGTCGCCCCAGATGGCGGCTCGGACCTACGACGCCCGTCAGAAAGCCCTCCGCGACAAAACCATCCATGCGGCGCGCCGAAGACACCTGCGCGAAGCGTCGCGACAAGGGTCGCCGCGCAGGCAATCTGTTAGCATAGAAGGCAGCCCGATTGCGCGCCAGTTCGTTTCTTCACGCGCGTCTTTAACTGGCCGTCCTCACCGGCCTGACGTAGCCTCGCTACGAGGCCGCGCGCCCGATCCGGGTCGCGCACGCGACCCGCGCCAGAGGAGACAGCGCCATGGAAGATACCCTCCAGAATACGTTCGATGGCCCCGCGTTCACCATCAAGCAGTTCTGCCATCACTACCGCATTTCGCGGACCGGGTACTACCGCCTGATGGAACGCGGGCTCGCGCCAAAGGCAACGCTCATCGTCGACACCGCGCGCATCCTTCACCGGGACAGAATGCAGTGGGAAGCCAGCCTGCGCCATGTGGCCCGCACCCGCCTCGGCCTTTCGGATGACCCGGATCCCCCCGCAACCTAAAGCCTTTCGACGCATGCCGGCCCGCCGCCAGTGCCCGGCGCCGCTACGCCGGGACTCTCTGTGCCATTGCATCCCCATGCCCCCGATGATTCCGGCGACCACCGGCCTTCGGGCTAGAGAGGCATGGCGACCCTTTAGCAGTAAATTTGTTAGTCGCGCTGCAAGTAAGCCAACAACTCCGCGACGTATGCGTTCGGCGTGGGCCGAAATGGTGAAATAATGCTATCAAGGCGTAGACGTTGTGGTCAAGGGCGCGATCCGACCAGTCAGCCCTGCACCAACGTCGAACAACTGATGTGGCGTTTTTGGGATCGGCATCAACGGGTGAGAAGCTAGGTCATGGCGACGTCACGCCAATGTCGCCGAAAATGTAATAAAGTGTTTCAAACAAAACTTGCAGACAAGACCTTGAACGTCGAAACCCCATCTGAATTTGGAATCGACACGCTGCGCGTGGAGTTCCGGAGTGCAGAAACGGAACTTGCCTTCCAGCGTCACCATCTGGACCGCAGTCGGTTGTCACTACGCCTAACACTGTTTTTCTGTTCCGCTTTCTACGTGGCCTTTGCCATGACGGATGTGGTTGCTCTGGGATATGGGCATGTGGCATTGATGCTGTTTGTTGGCCGCACGCTCGTCGCGATCACGGCAATCTTGGGCTGGTTCCTGATCCGCGAACAGCCCGAACCCATAGCGGGTCTCTGGTTTGTGGCAAGTGCCGCTGAAGTGGTCGGGATGGCAACATTCATGCTCATCGTCTGGTTCCGCCCGCACGAGATCACATTGCATGCAATGTCCCTATGCATCATGTTGATCGTCGTCTACGTCTTCATCCCCAATCGGCTGATCATCGCGCAGGGAATTGCCATTGCGACCACGGCGGCTTTCATTCTGATCGCCTTGGACAAGGGAAATCTGACACCTTCTGACGCACTGACCATGTCAATGCTCTTGCTGCTTGCCAACAGCTTCGGACTTGTGGCCGCCCGTCGCTACCATCGGCTGTGGCGCGATGAATACCGTGTCCTGATGGACCTGAAGCATCTGTCGGTACGCGACCATCTCACCGGGTGCTACAACCGACGCCATCTGCATGACACGCTTCTGCCAATGGAAATTGCGAGGGCTCGGCGGTATAAACATTGGTTGACCTTTGTGGTATGCGACATAGATCACTTCAAGTCGATCAACGACGCCTATGGGCACCAGACTGGTGACGCCGTACTCCAACACATTTCGACGGTGCTACGGGCAATGACCCGCGACCACGTTGACAGCGTGGTGCGCTATGGCGGCGAAGAGTTCCTTCTGGTCTTATCGCAAACCGATCTTGACGGTGCCTTGTACGTTGCGGAACGGCTACGTGCGACGATTGCGGATAGCCCGACGCATGATGGTCCCAGTCGAGGCATCGCAACCACGGCCAGCTTTGGTGTATTGGCCGTCGATTTTTCGGTTGCCGGGAGTGATGTGACAGAAGGGGCCTTGATCGCTGCCGCCGATGCTTTGCTCTATGAGGCCAAAGCGGCTGGCCGCAACAGTATCCGATACCGCGAATGGTCCGACGAATCAGCGGTGCGGGACGTGGATTCTTTTCCGCAAATGACATTTGATTTGGTGGCGTCGGACAGGTAAGGGTGGATCGTTCTGCGGTCGTCGCAACGATCCAAGTTGCCGGGTCAAGCCTGCCCGGACTGCCTGATCCTGTCAGGCGCTAATCGCAGTCCGAGAAATCGTCTTGCAACTGGCGGACTGCCTGCATGGTTGTGGGATCGCCGGAGAGAAGCGCGGCCAACTGCGCTGCGATGCACAGAATTGCGGCACAAAATCCCGTTTAATCCTGACATTAGAACTTCTTAGATCAAGGCAAAATGCCCTTGTAGTACCTGCTACCCGCGCCACACCCCGGCATCGCGGGCGTTTTTTTGCCTGTCAGGCCCGTTCAGGTTCGGTAGCTTTGCCGCCATCCGGGTGATGCCAGTGGGAAACATTATGAGCAGCCTGTTCGCACCCTAAACGCTTCCCACCGGCTTCCCCGCTATTCGGCAAACAGGTCCGGGCCGAACACTTCATAGTGGA
Source organism: Cupriavidus sp. SK-3 (assembly GCF_000611145.1). Lineage (NCBI taxonomy): Bacteria > Pseudomonadati > Pseudomonadota > Betaproteobacteria > Burkholderiales > Burkholderiaceae > Cupriavidus > Cupriavidus sp. SK-3. Next base: position 6,553 of record NZ_JFJV02000227.1, read on the forward strand.
TGCGTGCTTCACGGATGCCCAATTCCTTCAGCGCGTCGTGCTGCAACCGCATGAACGGGATCGGTCCGCAGATGTAATAGTCGGCATCGGGCAGCAGGATCGCATCCTTGATCGCCTTAACATCGACAAGCCCTGCGTGATCGTAGTCCCGGCCCACGACATCCTGCGGCAGCGGGTCGTCGTAGAACACGATCGCATCGAGATTGGCATACGTCTTGGCGGCTTCACGCAGCCGGTCACGCATGGCGTGCACCCCGCTGTTTCGCGCACCATGCACAAATACCACTTGTCGCTGCGGGTCCTGTATGGCCTTTTTGAGCATGCTGACCATCGGGGTCAGCCCCACGCCGCCGCTGATCAGGACAATGGGTGTCTTGGCGTTGACATCGATATGGAAGCTGCCGTAGGGTGCCGCCAGCTTCACCTCGTCTCCGACATTGACGTGATCATGCAACAGGCACGATACATACCCCGGTGGCTGCGTACCACCGCTTTCGCGCTTCACTGAGATTCGATAGCTACGTCCATTGGGCATATCCGACAGGCTGTACTGGCGAATCTGCTGCAAACCTAGTGCTGGCACTTCGACGGCAATGCTGATGTATTGGCCGGGTTCAAAGTTCACCACCGCCCCACCATCTGCAGGTTCAAGGATGAACGATGTGATCACATTGCTTTCGGGCCGCTTCTCACGCACGACGAAGGTACGCCAGCCGGTCCAGCCGCCCAACTGCGCGGCGGACCGCTCATACAACCCGCTTTCCATGCCCATCAGCACGTCGGCCAGATTCCCGTAGGCTTGTGCCCATGCCGAAATGATCTCGTCGGTTGCTGCACTGCCCAACACTTCCTTGATGGCGGCCAACAGATGTTCCCCGACGATGGGATATTGCTCGGGCCGAACACCGAGACTCGCATGCTTGTTGGCAATGTTTTTCAGCACCGCCATCAGACTGCTTGGGTCCTCGATATTCTCCGCATAGGCGTAGACCGCACGTGCCAGTGCCTGCTGTTGCTGGCCCTGTTCCTGATGGGCCATGTTGAACACATTATTCAGTTCAGGATGCGCTTCGAACATGCGCTTATAGAAGCACTTGATGATGTCGTTACCATGTTCGGCCAAAACCGGTGCAGTGGCCTTCACGATGTCCTTCGTCTTCTGGGTCAGCATTGCTGGACTCCTTTTACAAAAGGGGGTTTGTTCGGTTGATCAAGTCAAGGTGGCGACGTGCCACATTGCCTACCCATGGCTGCGCCATCTGCTGTGGCGGCATAATATGTCATGTCGTGACATATTACAGCGGATCGTCGTGATCGGCCCAGACTGGAGTACCGATCATCGACTCAGACATTGCATTACAGTCCGAAGCGCGTCGGCGTCGACGCTACCCTGGACGCTCACCGTGCCGCGCACCAGTTCGATGCGAATGACACCGCGTCACAGCGTTGCTCGGCGGACTAGCCAATTCTGAAGCCGCCGTCGGATCCGTAACGACTACCGGCACCAGCGTGGTCAGCTCCGCCGAACCAGGTATGAGGCGGACTTCCCGTAGCATCTTGCGCCACCCGAAGACGACATTGGCGTTGATCCCGTTCTCACGCGCCACTACCGCAACCGAAGCACCGGGAACGCGAGTCTGTTCGAGTACAGCCAGCTTGAAATCTAGCGGGTAGCATCGTCGAGGCGCGCCCTTGCGTATCAAGGCCGCCGGATGACCAGCTTGATGAATTGGCGGGATAGTGTCCATGATCGCCTATCGCGGGCACGATCCAGTCACATGCCCATCACGACGAATGGTCGGTCAACTGCAGCGATCGCGTCTACGCGGTCGGCGTCGGACGCTTACGCTTCAGGCTTAGTCGAGAATTGGGTACGCGTGGGCAGGCCGCCTGCTCGACGGCACGCAGCACAATGGCTTTCCCGTGAGAACGACGTGACCTCAGTCGAAACTCAGGAACACATCAATGGCCTTACGGCCGTAGTCCAGCGCCGCTTGCTCGGCCGCCGCTCGCGTGAAATAGTCGCTGTGATCGTTGGCCGGTCCGTAGACCAAATCGTCGTCAGGTTCAGGCGTCTGGCGGATTCCCAAGAGAAAGCCCCACGGTCGCCCGAACGCACTACGGAAGACCAGGTGATGGTGGCCCTTGCAAGCCAACTGCGCACCGCACGTGGGGCAAACGCTGGTCCGGGCAACCACCTCGGCAACCTGTGCCACGACCGTCGTGCGCTGCAGCCGGCTCAACATGACTTGGCTTCCGCCAAGTGCAGACCCAGCGAGCCGGCATCAAGGCCTTCTCGCTCGAATTGCGCGTTCTCGGTCACGGTGGCTGGCGTGTCACCCTCGGTATCCACAACGACTTGCAAACTGATCCGCATGGCGACCTCCCGCGCATGTCCGGGCAGCCAGTCTATGCCAAGATCTCTTGCAAGCGATCATTGGCGGTCCGACGGTCGAAGCGCCGATCCAGCCAAACCAGCCATTCGTCGACCTCGTCGCGTAACTCGTCCACCACGATTGGACCCTCGCGCAGCGACTCGATCCACTCGACAAACTCGTATTCGCTACGCTCTTCCTTGCTTCCAGATACCCCTCGATCCCGCCGATGTCCTCTGGCGGGCAAGGCCCGCAACCCGCCACGCAGCGTGGCAGTGGCGCAGGCTGCTGCCGCAGCAAACGCCGCTCGACGCGTGTATCGTGGCGCCACCACGCGTTGAAGTCGTATACATAGATAAAGCCTTCGTGCTCCCGCAGACCAAACTCCGTCAGAGCCAGCTCGTTTGCCACCGTGGAAAATTGCAGGACGCCCTCGTGGGCTTCGCCGTAACGCCTGCCACGAACGGTGAACTGGTGCGGGTGTTCGTCCGTCCACCCCATGACTACCTGGATGACATTGTGCAATTGCGCGAGCGTGAAGTGCTCGGGAACGAGGACGCGCCGCCAAACCGGCGGGCTCAAGCCTCGCAGGCTGATTCGCAACTGGAGGACGGAGATCGCCGGTTGAGGATCGAAGGACATGGGCACATTGCAGGTGGCTCATTATGCTCTTGCGTGAAGAGTGATCTCAGCCCCCGCTTTGGCGCGCTCTCCAACACCGGCGCGGCCGCGGAATGACAGTTAGCGGGAGCAGTTATTCCCTACGGCTTCGCATTGCACCCGCGGCGCACCTTGACGGCCTCGCTGAGCATGTCCAGTACTGCCACCGAGTCCTCCCATCCGATACAGGCATCGGTAATGCTCTGTCCGTATGTCAATGCGGACGGATTGTGCTCGCCCGGGTTGAATTTCTGCGCACCGGGGACCAGGTGGCTCTCGACCATGACCCCGAAGATGGATCGATTGCCGCTGCTGATCTGTTGCGCCACATCGCGCGCGACATCGACCTGCCGCTGGTGCTGCTTGTTGCTGTTGGCATGGCTGAAATCCACCATCAGTAAGCTGTCCAGCCCGGCCGCTTCCAATTGCCTGCAGGCGGCCGCCACGGACTCCACATCGTAGTTGGGGGCCTTGCCGCCGCGCAGGATGACATGGCAATCCGGGTTGCCCTTGGTATGTACCGTCGCCACCTGCCCGTTCTTGTGCACCCCCAGGAAGTGGTGTGGTCGAGAAGCGGCCTGGATCGCGTCGATGGCAATCTTGATATTCCCGTCAGTGCCGTTCTTGAAGCCGATTGGCGCCGACAGACCCGAAGCCAACTCGCGGTGCACCTGGCTTTCCGTGGTGCGGGCACCAATCGCGCCCCAGCAGATCAGGTCGCCGATGTACTGCGGTGAAATCACGTCCAGCAACTCGCCGGCCGCCGGCAAGCCAAGGCGATTGATCTCAACCAACAGGCTGCGCGCGATGCGCAGGCCCTCGTCGATGCGATAGCTCTCATCCAGATAGGGGTCGTTGATCAACCCTTTCCAACCGACGGTGGTGCGGGGCTTCTCGAAATACACACGCATCACGATCTCAAGCGACTCGGCATGCCGCTGCCGCTGCGCCATCAACAGCCGCGCGTACTCCAGCGCCGCCTGCGGATCGTGGATCGAGCACGGCCCCATGATCACAAGCAGCCGGTCGTCCTCGCCATGCTGGATGCGTGCGATGCGCTGGCGCGTCTGCGTGACCAGCGATTCGACGGCCGTGTTGCGGATGGGGAAGAAACGGATCAGGTGTTCTGGCGGAGGCAGCGGAATGATGTCGTCGACGCGGGCGTCGTCCGTCACGCTGGTGCGATCCGGCGGCGCTTGCCAACCCTCGGCGATGGTGGGGGGAGATTTTTGTGGGTCATTCATGGCTAGCTCTTGGAACGGAGAAAAAACCGCCGGGATATGCCGGCGGGCCCGGGTCGGGGGNCGGTCCAGGTTCGGTGGCGCCGCTTCCATCCATGCTCGGCACCTTGCTCCGCCGGTGCGGTGCGAGCGCCGGCCGAAGGAATCGAAACAGGATGAGCCGATCGGAAATCCTGCACCATCGGAACGGTAGGCGTCAAGCACGAAGCTGCATAGCTGAGACCTTCCGAACATCCCGCCCATGCGTTCATCGCCCGCGTGTGCAGCGGGGCAGACTGCTTACGGCTCGGAACGCGCCTCCCTGCCCGCCAAGGCCTCGATACATCGATCACGGACGCTTGCCGGCGCGGGTGCGGATCGTCCGGATTGCTTGTCAACCCACACCCAGACCGCGGTTGCCGTAACGAAATGGATGTCGGGGTGGGACGCGTCACGTAGCTCGAAGCAAAGGTCGACACTGCTCCTGCCAATCCGAGTGCAATGCACCGAGACACGCAGTGTTGCGGGATAGCCGATCGGCACATGGAACGTGCAGCCGACATTGGCGACCACCGGCATCAGTTCCGGGACCTCGGTCGCGGTCCCCAGCACGCTCGTCCACTGCATCCTGGCCTCTTCCGCAAAGCGGAGAACGAGCACGTTATTGACCCGCCCGTCGGCATCCAGATCGCTCCAGCGCACTGGCACGTCAACGATATGGAGAGCGGGTCCTGCGGTTGGCCTTGTACTGTGCATGGACGCCGCTCCTCAAACGGTTCCGCCAGCGCGCAGGGCGAGAATGTCCGAAGGCGAGAAGCCAATTGACGCGAGCACCTCGTCGGTATGCTCGCCGCGCACCGGTGCCGAACTGCGCATTTGCGGCGGCGTGCGGGTCAGCTTGAACGGCTGCCCGACCACATTGATGGGTCCGAGCGTGGGGTGCGTCAGCGGCTGCGCGACTTCGAGGTGCTTCACCTGGGGATCGTCGAAAACCTTGTCCATGGTGTTGATGGGTCCGGCGGCGACGCTTCCCTGCTCGAAGATTTCAAGCCAGGCTGCCGAAGTCCGCGCACGCGTCCTGTTCGACAGCTCGGCATTCAACGCCTTGCGATGTATCGAGCGCGAGGCTTCGGTAGAGAATTCGGGCGTCTCCCACAGATCGGAAGCTTGCATCGTATCGCAAAGCCGCTTGAACATGGCCTGCTCCCCCGCTGCAATGGTGATGTAGCCATCGGCAGTCGGGTATACACCGGTCGGGATGGAGGTCGGGTGGTCGTTGCCCGGCTGGTCAGGGATTTCCTGGTGAAAAAGCCACCGGGCAGCCTGGAAGTCCTGCAGTGCAAGCATCGATTGCAATAATGAAACCTGCACCCACTGGCCCTCCCCTGACCTCTCGCGCTCAAGCAGCGCAGTCATGACGCCCAGCGCGCAATACAGCCCCGCGGCCATGTCCGAAACAGCGATACCGACGCGGGTCGGGCCGTTCTCGGGATAGCCGTTCATCGACATCATCCCGCCCATCCCCTGGATGATATGATCGAACCCCGGGCGCTTGACATAGGGGCCATCCTGCCCGAAGCCCGAGATGCTGGCATACACGATCCTCGGATTGACCTTCTTCAGCGACTCGTAGTCAACGCCAAGCCGGAACTTGACGTCGGGCCGGAAGTTCTCCGCCACCACGTCGGCCTCGGTGACGAGTTTCTGTAGCACCTCCCGCCCGCGCGAATCCTTCAGGTTCAGGGTAATCGAGCGCTTGTTGCGGTGCAGGTTCTGGAAGTCAGCGCCGTCACGCAAGCCGCCCCAGCCGTCGCTTTGCTCAAGGTGTTCCGGCGTTTCGATCTTGATCACGTCGGCACCCCAGTCGGCAAACTGCCGCATCGCCGTCGGACCTGCCCGCACCCGCGTAAGGTCCAATACCTTGTACGCCGCCAGGGGACCTTTTTTCTCCGTCACTTGAGACATGGATTCACTCCCCTTTGAAGTCGGGCTTGCGTTTCTCGGCGAAGGCAGCGCGGCCTTCCAGGTAGTCCTGGCTGGCATAGCATGCATCGATCATCCGCTGCGCTGCGGCCATGTCACGCACGGACTCCGGCTTCTCCAGTTCCAGGAATGCGTGCTTGATGGCCTTCAGCGTCAGGGGCGCATTGGTGGCTACCGTCCTGGCATAGTCGATCGTGCGGGATTCCAGTTCCGAGGCAGGCACCACCTCGTGGACCAATCCGGTCCGCAGCGCCTCATGCGCGTCGTAGCGGCGCGCGGAGAAGAACAGATCGCGCGCCTGTGCTGGACCGATCAGGCGGTTGAGGCGGATCTGGCCCTGGTAGCCGTAGCCCAGGCCCAGGCGCGCCGCGGGAATCGCAAACACAGCGTCATCCGCGGCGATGCGGATGTCGCAGCTCGATGCATAGTCGAGCCCGCCGCCCATACAATAGCCGCGGATCATTGCGATCGTCGGCTTGGAGCATTGGTACACTGAGTTATACGACTTCTCGTTCAGTTGGTGATACGCCTGGTTCTGCGCGGCATCGGTGCGAACCTTGCCGAAGGCCGAGATATTGGAGCCGGCCGCGAAGGCCCGCTCTCCCATGCCGGCCACGATGACCACCCGGACTTCCGGATCCTCATCATGGGCGGCCATGATCCCGGGGATCGCGGCGGACATCTCCATCGAGATCGCGTTCATCGCCTTCGGGTCGTTGAAGAGTACCCAGCCTATGCCGTCGGCCTTGCGTGAAATCATCTGTTCAATCGGGCTCATGTCGGTTCAGGTTTGATTGTTGTGCGCTTACTCGGCGTTCAGGTGCGCAGATGCCACCAGGCCGCTCCACTTGGATCGTTCCGAAGCAACGAAGGCGGCGACGTCGCTCAGCGACCCGCCCACCGGCCGCACGCCAAGCTCTTTCCACTTCGCTGCGAGGCCCCGGTCGTTGACCACCGCATCGATGTCCCGATTCAGCTTCGCCGCAACCTCAGGCGGGGTTCCTGCCGGCACGGCGATGGTGAACCAGGCGCCAAACTGGTAGTCAGGCACGCCCGACTCCGCAACGGTCGGCACGCCGGGCAGGCTATCGAAACGCTGCTTCGACGTGAGCGCGATGGGACGCAGTTGTCCCGATTGGATGAAGGGGAGCACGGTAGGAAGGTTCTCGAACATCAGCTGGGTCTGGTTTCCGATCAGATCGGTCAGCGCTGCGCCACTCCCCTTGTAGGCAATGTGTCTGATATCCACCTTGGTGATCGACTTGAACAGCTCCGCGGCAAGGTGCGTGGAAGATCCATTGCCGGCGGAGCCGAAGAACAACCCACCCGGGCGGGCTCTGGCCAGCGAGATCACGTCATTGACAGACTTGGCCGTCACTGCCGTATTGACGACGAGGACGTTAGGAAACTCTCCGATGATGCTGATCGGCGTGAGCGCGGTAGACGGGTCGTAGCGCAGGTTGGGGAAGATCGAATACGCAGCATGCACGCCGCTCGTGCCCAACAACAGCGTGTACCCGTCCGGCCGCGACCTGGCGACCGCTTCCGCACCGATATGGCCGCTGGCGCCTGCGCGGTTCTCGACGACGACCGGCTGGCCGACTTTCTCTGCGAGCCGTTGCCCGACAATGCGCGCCAGCAGGTCAGCGGAGCCTCCCGCCACAAAGGGCACCACCAACCGGATGGGCTTGGATGGATACGAATCCGCCCATGCCGATGTTGTCAGCCACGTAAAAAAGAAAGCAAAGCCGAAGAACTTCAGTAGATGCTTCATGGTTTAGCCTCTATTCGTATCGAACTGAATTCGCTGGCTACCTGCTGGCAGCCAGCAGGCAGCCTTGTCGCCGCTCAACTCACGCCGCGGATGCCAACGCCTCCGTTGCCATGGCCGCGGCAGGCTGGATTCCCGCCGGCGGCAGCTCGACGATCAGGCTGCCCGAGCCATCCACGACGAGGCTCGCGCCCACCGGCAGCACCAGCGTGGTCGACGCCTCCTGCACCAGGGCTGGCCCATCGACCCGGGTCCCTGCTTCCAGGCCGTCGCGTTCATACACCGGCACTTCTTCATAGCGGCCCCGTGCGCCGACCCAGACACCTCGCGCAGTCATTGCCTTGGCCCGGCCCTGCGCAGTTGCGGAGGCATCCAGCGGTGCGCTCTGCGCCGTGGCGCTCACCGCCACGCGGACGTTGACGACTTCGATCTCGCCCTTCGGCGGCACCTGGCCGAAGGTGTTGCGGTACGCCGCGTGAAAGGCCGTCACGATGGAAGCCGACGCGCCTTCTGTGTACGGGCCCGCCACCAGCGGCGTCACCACTTCGAAGCCCTGCCCGACGAAGCGAAGATCGGCGGATCGTTCGATGCGCAGCGTCGCACCCGGGAGAGTTTCCTGGACCACGGCCTGCGCATCGGCTTCAAGCGCCGCATACACCGCTTCAAGTTCCGCCCAATCCATCTGCGAGAAGCGGCGAGGGAACGTCGCGACGCGGTCCACACGCGCCGGCGCCATCAGCAGTCCAAGTGCCGACGCCACGCCCGCGCTCGGGGGGCAGATCGCCCGCGGGGTGCCGAGCCGGCGGGCAACCTCAAGTCCGTGCAACGGGCCACCGCCGCCGGTCAGTAGCAGCGCGAAGCGGTTCGCGACGTGTCCACGCTCGGCCACGTGGACCCGCGCCGCCGCGGCCATGTTCTCGTTGACGACAGAGTAAATGCCCCAGGCGAACTCAGGCACGGTGATGCCGGCTTCCGCCGCAAGTGGTGTAATCGCCGCCTTCGCCTTCTCCACATCCAGTTGCATGGTGCCACCCGCGAAGCCAGCCGGGTCAAGGTAGCCCAATACGAGATTGGCGTCCGTGACCGTGGGCTGGGTGCCGCCGCGGCCGTAGCAGGCCGGACCCGGGGTAGAGGCGGCACTATCGGGGCCGACCTTCAGCAGCCCGAGGGAATCGAGACGCGCGATACTGCCGCCGCCCGCCCCGATCTCAATGAGTTCGATGGTCGAGATCGAGATCGGCAAGCCGCTTCCTTCGGTAAGGCGCTTTTCGCGGCAAGCCTCGAACTGATGCGCGATCAACGGCTTCGCCTCGTCGACGATGGCGAGCTTGGCGGTGGTGCCTCCCATGTCGAACGCCAGGACATCCGGGATCGACGCCCCTTCACCGAAGAACGCGCCAGCCAGTGCGCCGGCGGCCGGCCCCGATTCGAGCAACTGGATCGGCACGCGCTTGGCTTCCGCTATATGGGTAAGGCCGCCATTGGACAGCATCATGAACAGCGGCGCCTGGATGCCGAACTCGTCGATCTCGCGCGCCGCGAGATCGAGATAGCCATCGGCAAGGGGCTTGACATAGGCGTTGGCAACCGTCGTTACCGTGCGTTCGTATTCCCGGATCTGCGGCGAGACTTCCGACGAGATCGACACGAAGAGCTGAGGATAGGCCTCCGCGATCAATGCGCGGGCGCGTTCTTCATGGGCGCGGTTTGCATAGGCGTGCAGGAATACAATGGCAACCGAACTGACACCGGCATCGACCAGTACGCCGGCCGCCCGAAGCACAGCCTTCTCGTCCAGTGCGATCTCGATCTCGCCGTCGGCACCGATGCGCTCGCTAACTTCCATTCGCAGCCGTCGTGGGACCAACGGTCGAGGCAGTTCAATCTTCAGGTCGTAAAGCTCGTATTTGTGTTCGCGCGCCATCTCGAGCGTGTCGCGAAACCCCGCGGTCGTGATCAGGCCTGTTACAGCGCCCTTGCGCTCGATCAGTGCGTTGGTGAACAGCGTGGTGGCGTGGATGACCCGCCCGACATCGGCCGGCTGCAGCGACTCACGGGCGAACAGGTGGCGCAGGCCGGCAATGACGCCGCGGTTCGGCGCCTCGGGCGTGGTTAGTTCCTTGTGCGAGACAACCCGTCCGGAGGCATGGTGGAAGACAACGATGTCCGTGAACGTGCCACCGATGTCGATGCCCAGCGAAAGCGTAGATGTGGTCATGGATCTGTCTGGAATAGTTGGTTGGAGCGTGGTCTGCGTGCTGGCTGCTTCAGGAAGCGGCTGCAACGTATTCATCCAGTGCGTCAGCCTCTCGGGCCGCAGCGCAGCGCTGCGCTGCCGGGCCGTATCCGCCACCACCGGGCGTCTTCATCTCGACCACGCCGCCCGGCCGGATGATCTGCTGCAGCTTAGCGTTGCACGGCTCGCCGTCGATCAGCACTTGCCCCGGCGCGCCATCGCCGCCGCCGCCCAGTCCCTTCGCGGCCGCCTCTGGTCGGGTCCGCTCGGCCATGAAGCTCACCGTCATGGGGCTGGCCGACCGGTTCTCGAAGCGGATCTCCTGGCCGGTGCCACCGCGGTGGCGTCCGACACCACCGCCGTCCTGGCGCAGGCGCCGGTGGTGGACCCGGATCGGCAGCAGTTGTTCGATGGTCTCGACCGGCGTCGACGAGATATTGCTCGGCCAGGAAAGGACATTGATGCCATCGCGGCCTTGCGCTGCGCCGTAGCCGCCGTTCATGAAGAACATATTGGCGTAGGTGCTGCCGTCGTCGCGCTGGCCCGACACGTTGGCGCACCAGAGCGGCGAGCCGACACCCGCGATGACGCGCTCCGGCATCGCCTCCGCGAAGGCAGCCATCACCATTACTGGCAGCATATGACCCACCAGAGCGCGGGCGCCGCCGGCCGCGGGCGGCAGCGCGTTCAGGATGGAGCCCGGCGGCGCCGTGACCTCGATCGGCGCGATCACGCCTTCGTTGCCCGCCACGTCCGGCAACAATGCGGTACGCACGCCGTAGCACGTGTAGGCCTTGGTGTAGGCCATGCAGACGTTGATCGAGGCAGCCACCTGCGGATCGGTGCCGTTGTAGTCGACCGAGATGGCCCCGTCCTTGACGGTCATGGTCATCTCGAGCCGGATCGGTTGCGCCAGGCCATCGGTGATTGCGCTGCTGTGATACACGCCTTCCGGGATTTTCCGGATCGCGTCCCGCATTGCTTTTTCCGAGCGGGACTGGATTTCCCTGGCGACATCATCCAGCGTGGTCAGGTTCTGGGCTTCCAGCAGCGAGAGCACACGCCGCTCCATCAGGTTCAACGCGTTGAGCTGCGCGTAGAGGTCACCCATCACCATCTCGGGCTCGCGCACGTTCTTGCGCAGGATGCGTTCGAAGGTGGGATCGATCTCGCCGCGGCGCATCACTTTCATGATCGGAATCTGCAGCCCTTCTTCGTAGACGGTACGCGCATCAGCCGAACGGATGCGGCCGCCGATGTCGGGGGCATGGGCCACTGAGCCGGCCCAGGCGACGATCCGCCCCTGCAGGAAGATCGGCTTGGCGACGGTAATGTCCGGCAGGTGACCGGTGCCCAGCCAGATATCATTTGTGATCAGCACATCGCCGGGGTACAGGTCGTCCTCGGCAACTTCGGCGATGAAATGCCGGATCGTCTGCGGCGCGGTGTTCAGGAAGGAAGGGATGCTGTGCGTGGCCTGCGCCATCGAGTACCCCCGGCTGTCGGTGAGGACGCAGGCATAGTCATTGGATTCACGCACGTTGATCGAGAAGGACGTCCGGACCATCGCAACCGCAGCTTCATCCGCGATCGAGATGAGCTGTGTCCACAGCAGTTCCAGCGTGATGGCATCAAGGGGAGAGGTCTTCATGGGTCGTTGGAGGTCGCGTTGGGTACGACTGCATTCTGTGGAACGAGCCCATACCTGCATAATATTTTCTCTGGGGTACACTATTCCGAAACGACATACATCCGATGCCCCACAGCGGTGAGGTTCAGGCGCTCGTTTCACCATGCGTGTGCACAAGGCAAGGCTTTATGGACGACGACGACGATATTTCCTTTTCTCCGGCGCTGAAACATCGCCACATTGAGGCATTTCGCGCGGTAATGATTCGCGGTACGACGACCGAAGCGGCGCTGATGCTTCACGCTTCGCAGCCCGTTATCAGCAAACTAATCGCGCGTTTCCAGGCAACCAGCGGCCTGAAGCTGTTTGAACTGCATAAAGGGCGACTTGTACCAACGCCGGAAGCCCGCGTGCTGTTCAATGCGATCGAGCGCAGCTACATCGGCCTGGAGCAGATTGGCCAGACCATCGCCGAGCTGCGCGGTACGCACAGCGGGCGAATCCAGGTCGGCTGCCTGCCTTCGCTAGGCATGGGCACGCTCCCGGAAATCGTCAAGGCGTTCATGGACCGGCATTCAGGTGTGGAGGTCGTGATCGAAACGGTTGCCTCCTCGCTGGTCAAGGAAGGCGTAGCCTCCGGGCGGCTTGACCTTGGCATCACCTCGATGCGGATCGATACCGCGGGCACGGACGTGGAAGCGCTTGCGCGGGTCAACGCAGTGGCTGTCATGTCGCGGACCCATCCGCTCGCCAGGAAGCGCTCGATCCGCGTCGAGGATCTCGATGGCTGTCAGTTTCTGGCGGCCGGCCGCCCCGACGACATGCACGCCAGCATGCTCGCGCTCTTCGCCAAGCATGGCGTCAACCCCAAGATTGTCTCGGAAACCACCTACGCACTGACCACCTGCATGCTGGCATTGCACGGGGCCGGCATCGGCGTTGTCTCTCCGTTTGTGGTACCGGACCTCAAGAAGCTCGGGCTGGTGGTCAAGCAGTTCTATCCGCGCGTGCCGGTGGAGTTGGCGGTGCTAACGCCCAAGGACATGCCGATCTCGCGCCTGAGCGACGCCTTCCTGCAGACGCTGCGCAAGTCCCTGAAAGCCGTGAAGGAGGAGTGAATGCCCTATGCCCAAGTGGAATAGCCTGGTCGCGTAAAAGCATTTGTGCGACATGGGCGGAGTCCAGAGAATGCATGGCAACGCTAAGCGAGTCGGCATCGCGTCGAGCAGCACCGGACGCGCGGACGCACCGCCTGGCCAGCCAACCAAGTTCATTCACTGGAGACCTCAGATCATGACTCCGCTTGAGCGTAGATTCGCCAACCTGCTGACGGACCATGCACCCGGCCAGGAAGCCCGTTACGCACCGCGCGCCCTCGACGACGCCATGCGTAGCGAAATCCTTCCCGGGACGCCAGTCGACTTTTCGCACGGTGATGTCAATGCCAACGCCTTTGCGCCGACGCCTGGCGCCCTGGACGCGTTTGTCACAGGCGTGGCTCGCGGCGGCGAGCAGGCTTACACCGAATATCGCGGGTCCGCTGAGATCCGGGACCTGCTTGCGGGCCGGCTGGCGTCATTCACCGGCGCGCCGGTCTCCGCGGAGAGCGAGTTGATCATCACGCCTGGTACCCAATGCGCCCTGTTTCTCTCAGTCGCGGCGACTGTCGCGCCCGGCGACAAGGTTGCAATCGTACGTCCGGACTACTTCGCGAACCGCAAGCTGGTGGATTTCATGGGCGGCGAGGCGGTTCCGATCGAGCTTGACTATATCGACGCCAGCGGTGGTGCCGGGATCCGGCTCGAACAACTGGAAGCGGCCTTCCGTGCCGGCGTCAAGACCTTCGTCTTTTCCAATCCCAACAACCCGGCCGGGGTGGTCTACGCACAGCAGGAGATCGACCGGATTGCAGCGCTGGCGGACCAGTACGGCGCCACGGTGATCGTCGACCAGCTTTACTCCCGCCTGCTCTACTCGGCAAATGAATATGTGCATCTTCGCGCAAGGCAGGTGAATTCCGACAACGTGCTGACCATCATGGGCCCCTCCAAGACCGAGTCGCTGAGCGGCTATCGCCTTGGTGTCGCATTCGGATCCGCCCGCCTGATCGACCGCATGGAGAAGGTGCAGGCGATCGTGGCACTCCGGGCGCCGGGATACTGCCAGGCCGTGCTTCGCTCGTGGTTCGCTGAACCCCATGGGTGGATGGAAGAGCGAATCCGGCACCACCAAGCCATCCGGGACGATCTGCTGCGCGTATTTCGTTCCGTCGATGGCTTAGCGATCAGGACGCCCCAGGCAGGCAGCTACCTGTTCCCCCGCCTTCCGGCCCTGAGTGTTTCGCTGCATAACTTCGTGCACACGCTGCGCCTGCAGGCCGGTGTCACGGTAACCCCGGGGACCGAGTTCAGCCCGACGGCGACCGACAGCGTCCGCCTGAACTTCTCACAGAATCATGAGGCTGCCGTCGAAGCGGCGAAACGCATGGCTCAGATGATCCAACGCTATCGACTGTAAAGAGGAGCCTGCCTTGCATCCCGTCGCATTCACCAGCCAGACTGCCCCGCCCCCCGCCGGCACGTATAGCGTTGCGGTACAGGCGCACAGTCTCGTCTTCCTTGCCGGCCAGACACCGAGGGACCGACACAACCAGCGCCACGGCGATGCCCCGTTCGCGGTGCAGGCAAGGATGGCGCTCGACAACCTGGAGGCGGCTGCGAATGCGGCGGGGCTCTCTCTGAAGCATGCAGTGAAGGTATCGGTATTTCTGAAGAACCCCGCTGACGCTAAGGAGTTTGACGCAATCTATGCCGACTACGTAGGCGATCCACCGCCTGCGCGCTCACTGACGCAGTCGAATCTGGTCGGCTTCGACATTGAGGTGGATGCAGTGCTGATGGTTCCGGCACGCATCACTTAGCACACTATGGCATGGTCGACGGGCGGTGCCGGCATGCTCGGCGACGATCTTGCCGCCGCCCGCGCTGCCTCAACCCACCACCGGTCGCAGATCCAGTCGTGCCACGGCAATTCGCGCGTATGGCACTGCACAACAGCTCAGTCGCTCTTGAGCACAGCTTTGCCTTCCGAAGCCAGGCGACCCTCTTGATCGGCGCCAGTGATTGGAAGGCCAAACGCAACCACTTTTATGGCCATCTCAAGCTGCCGCAGGATGGTCAGGCATTCCTGGCGTCCGTGATCGCGCATCTGGACGAAAGCCTCGCCAGGCTGCGGGACGCTGTCTTGTGTGGGAAGCTCAAGATTGACGAGGCGATCCACATCGATCCCTTGGTGGTAAGCGCTCCGCCCGAGAGTGTGGAGACATTCCGATGCGCACCGTTCGAGCGGCACCCCGGCGGTCAGTTGCCTGAGATCCTGCTCGAGATCGACAGCGCCACGCACTTCAGTTGGCTCTTGCTGGGAAGAAAGCCTCATTCCCGTAGCGAATTGCTATTGGTCTACGCAGCGATACGCGCGCATGGCACGTCGATGTCGGCTGCGGATCTCGCCCGAATGGTGCCGGAGTGGTCGCCTCCCGCGATCCGGCAGATGATGCATCGTATCGCGGACTAACGGAAGCTTCGCCACGCGGCAGAAGCCGTGCTGACCTTCATGCATCAGCACCCGATTGCCCAGCATGGGGGGATCGAATGGAAGGGACTTCCCCGTCCCGAGCCTGCGGCGGAAGCTGCAAGTCGGCATTGAGGTGCCATGATGGCGTGTCGAAACGCCATCACGACCACAGGAGGGGAAGTCCCATGTCCATTGTTACCGTGGGTATCGATCTGGCCAAAAACGTGTTTGCCGTTCATGGGGTCGATGCGGCAGGCAAAGCACTTCTCGTCAAGCCGAGGGTTGCCCGCGATCAGTTGGCCGCGCTGATTGCCGAGTTAGCACCTTGTCTGATTGGCATGGAGGCTTGCTCAGGCGCGCATCATTGGGCTCGGCTCTTTAGTGTGCACGGACATACTGTCAAGCTGATGGCGCCCAGGCTGGTTGCGCCATGTCGCATGTCCGGCAAGCGTGGCAAGAACGACGCGGCTGATGCAGCGGCGATCTGTGAGGCGGTGACCCGTCCCAACATGCGCTTTGTACCTACCAAGGACGAGCACCAGCAAGCCATCCTCTGCCTGCATCGCACCCGCCAGGGTTTTCGGCAGGTCGTCGCCGCCTAGCCTAGCCTGACGCCGGGGACAGCATAGCAGCGGCGGCAAACAACGGCTGGGCAGCATTACCAAGGCGGGAGTCGCGTATCTGCGCCCGCTGCTGCTGCTCGGGGCTCGCGCGGTGATGGCAAACCTTGGCGACAAGCAGGATCGGTTCAGTCGCTGGGTCAGAAGCCTGGTTGAGCATCGGGGATACTGGCGAGCGGCTGTCGTGATCGCCGCCAAGAACGCGCAGCTGGCCTGGCAACTTCAGGGGACAGAGTAGCGTCGGCAAACTCTCCATCTCGCACCGGATCCAAGCTTTGAGACGTTGTCATGAAAACCCTCCTACCCTATCGATATGGGTTCAGCCTGGCGCAGAAAGACCTGGCTAATGGACTCCTTCTGACGAGCGGGGTACACCTACTGCACCGAGATGTTGTTGTCTTTGATGACTTTTGTCCATACGGTGGACTCGCGCTTTAGCAGGCTGCGCAATGCGATAGCGTTACCGCTTTGAGGCTCTGCCCCCATGCCTATCAGCTTCTCCCGCACCTCCGGTGCTTCCACAGCGGATCGCACTGCACTTCTCAATGCCGTTAGCACTTCCGGCGGCGTCCTTCCCGTCGAGAATACGCCGAACCAGCCCATCTCCTCGGTAATATTGCCAGCGCGAAGCTCGGCCCAGTACTTCCAGGTGTCAGAGCCAGAGCCGAGGAAGCCGCCCTTGTAATCGCCCCGCAGCATCGGGCCCGCCGGTAAAAAGATGGTCGGCAGGTTCATGCTGACCGCGCCCATGACGAGCGCTGGCGTGGTCTTGTCACATCCCCCCATCAGTACCGCGCCGTCCGCCGGATAGGAACGCAGCAGCTCTTCCGCCTCCATCGCCAGGAGATTGCGGTAGAGCATGGTGGTCGGCTTCTGGAAAGGCTCAGACAGGCTCAGCGCCGGCATTTCCACGGGAAAACCGCCCGCCTGCCAAATGCCGCGCTTGACTTCCTCGACACGCTGTTTGAAGTGGGTATGGCAGGGATTGATGTCGCTCCAGGTATTCAGGATCGCGATCACTGGCTTGCCGGAATAGTCAGTGCGGTGGAAGCCCATTTGGGCGGTACGCGAGCGGTGCCCGAAGCTTCGCAGATCCTTGACTCCGTACCAGCGGTGGCTTCGCAGCTCTTCAGGCTTCTTCTTGCGACCATCAGACATATGACGTGGCTCCAAGACTAATCAATATCAAATCAGGTACACGGATGCCTGCGACAAGAGGCGAGGCCCCCTTGGAGACTGAATCACCGACGTGACCAGCGCAGGGGCAGGCCGCGCCGGTTCTTCCGCGCACCATGTCAGTCAGAACTGCTACGCAATGACCTTTCCAGGATTCATCAGGCCCTGGGGATCAAGCGCCTGCTTGACACGACGCATCACGTCCAGTTCGGTCGGCGTCTTGTACAAGGCGAGCTCATGGCGCTTCAGCTGGCCAATGCCATGTTCGGCGCTAATGCTCCCTCGCATCGCCGCCACTACGTTATGAATCAATTGGTTCACTGCGTCCGTTTGCCCCTGCCATGCCGTGGCACTCACGCCAGGCGGCGCGCTGATGTTGAAATGCAGATTGCCGTCGCCGAGGTGTCCATATGCGATTGGCCGCGAATCAGGGAAGACCTGTTGCAATAGCAACAACACCCGATCCACGAATTCCGGGATACGCGAAATCGGCAATGCCACATCGTGCTTGATGTTGCCTCCATCCATCTGCTGGGCATGCGTGATGTTTTCGCGCTGCATCCAGAACGTCTGGCTCTGCGCCAGGTTGCTGGCCAGAACGACATCCACCAGATGGCCTTCTTCCAGGCAGGCCATCAACGCAGCCTGCATCGCATCCTGCAACGCTTCATGGCTGCCGCCATCGGCGGCCTTCATCAGCACATACCAGGACCAGTCGCGTTCCAGGAAGCGGGGCGTATCGGGAAAATACTGACGCACCAAGGCGGTTGCTGGCCCGGAGATCAGTTCAAAAGCGGTAAAACGCTCCCCAAGGTGGCGCCGCATGGCCCCCAACAGATGCACTGCCTGGGTTAGCGACTCCATGCCTGCGAAGGCGACTACCTCAGCGCTTGGCGCCGGGAACAGCTTCACGGTAGCTGCCGTGATAATGCCCAGTGTTCCTTCAGAGCCAATGAAAAGCTGCTTGAGGTCGTAGCCGGTATTGTCCTTGCGCAGGCCGCGCAGCAAGTCCAGCAATTCCCCATCTGGCAACACGACTTCCAGTCCCAAAACCAGCTCGCGCATGTTGCCATAGCGCAGCACCTGGATGCCACCGGCATTGGTGGCAATATTTCCGCCTAGCTGGCAGGAGCCTTCCGCACCCAGTGACAACGGGAATAGGCGCCCCACTGCCATCGCGTGCTCCTGCAGGCTCTGCAAGATGCATCCGGCCTCCACCGTCGCAGTATTGTTCTCGGGATCAATTTCGCGCACGCGGTTCAGCCGGCCGAGCTGCAGGACTGCCTGGCGCCCTTCAGGGTCGGGTACCGACGCGCCACACAGGCCCGTGTTCCCGCCTTGCGGCACCAATGCCACACCAGTACGCGCGGCCAACCGTACGATTGCCTGCACCTCCTCGGTGCTTCCAGGACGCAGTACGGCCAGTGCACGCCCGTGGTACTTACCGCGCCAATCCCGGACGTACGCAGTGAGATCATCGCCACGATCTTCTGTCAGAACGTGCGCCTCGCCAATCAGTGCGCGCGCCTCGGCCAGCCAAGCATTAGAGTCAAAAGTCACGATCGCAACCTCAGTAGCTGCTTTGCGCTGTCGGGACGGCTTCCTGGGCGCTTCCGCGATAGCGGGCAGCGGCAGCATCGACCCCGTCACGCAACACAATGGTGTCCAGCGCAACCGCAACGAACTGGGCGCCAAGCTCCAGGCATTCACGCGCGCGCTGCTCATCTATCATCAGGATGCCGGGTGCCTTGCCGCTAGCTCGAATGCGGCGGATCGCGTCATTGATAGCCTCGTCCACGGCAGGATGGCGCGCTTTGCCGGCATACCCCAGACTGGCCGACAAGTCGGCAGGACCGATGAAGATGCCATCGATGCCATCAATTGCCGCAATGGCCTCGATCTGCTCTAGTGCCTCGGCGGTCTCCACTTGCACCAGCAAGCACAGCTCGTCAGCAGCACGGTTCGCATAGTCTGATGTCCGCCCGAAATTGGACGCGCGGGTGGAGCCGCCCATGCCGCGAATCCCCTCCGGCGCATAGCGCATAGCCCGCACTGCAGCCTGGGCCTCTTCTGCATTCTGTACAAAGGGCAACAGCAGTGTCTGCGCACCGATGTCCAGGTAGCGCTTGATCAGCACTGGGTCGTTCCATGCGGGTCGCACGACAGGATGGACCGGCAACGCCCCAGGGGCGGGTTGTGCGGCTGCTGTTGCCTGGAGCTGGCTCAGCATCAATGGAACATCGGTTGGCGTATGCTCGGAGTCCAAAAGCACCCAATCGTAGCCGGCGCCCGCGACAAGTTCGGACACATAGGGCGACGGGATGGTGGACCACAGCCCTATCTGCGCACGTCCCGCTCGCAATGCGCGCTTAAAGTGATTCTTATGTAGCATGTTGATGATTTAGTTGGCTCGAATGTTTGCTGTCTTCACAACGCTGGTCCAGCGCTCAACTTCTGCCGAAATGAAGCTGGCCGCCTGCTCCGGCATCCCGGGCGTAGGCACGCTGCTCATCTTTGCCAGCTGGGCAACAACATCCGGCTGGGCCAGGATTGCCTGGCATTCCTTGTTCAATCTGCGGACAATGTCCGGTGGCATCTTTGCTGGACCTGACAAACTGGTCCATGAGTAATTGACAATGCGAGGCTGCCCGGCCTCAGCCATTGTCGGGACATTTGGCAGATTCGCCATGCGCTGCGAGCCTGCTACCGCCAGCGCTTTCAGCTTGCCTCCCTGGACAAACGACACCGCGGAGGTCGCGGGCACAAACAACAGGTCCACCTGCCCCCCCATCAGGTCCGTCATCGCCGGGACGTCACCCTTGTATGGCACGTCATTTAGCGAAACGCCTGCGGTCTGCTTAAACAACTCGGTGGTCATGTGCCCAGACGAGCCCATACCGGTCAAAGCCACGTTCAGTGAATTCGGCTTGGCTTTAGCCATCGCCACAAGCTCTGCCACATTGCTCGCTTTGAGCGCGGGCGAAGCTAGCAGCAGAACCGGCGCACGGCTGAACAACGCGATGTGGGTGAAATCCTTACGCGTGTCGTACTTCACGTTCGGATTGACGAGCTGGTTGGTCGCATGTGTTCCTGGGCCACCGATCACCAGGGTGTACCCATCAGGCTCGGCACGGGCTACAGCTTCGGAAGCTAGCGAGCCATTGACGCCAGGCCGGTTCTCCACCACCACTGGTTGACCCAAACGTTTGGCGAGATGTTGGCCAATCAGCCTGCCGATCACGTCAGTCTGGCCACCAGGTGGGAATGGAATCACTAAAGTCACGGGCCGATTGGGATAGCTGCCTTGCGCAGCCACCCCGAGCGGAGCGAGCACGCCGGCAAGCAACCCGAACAACATGGCACGACGCAACATTGACTGGGGTTTTCGCATAGTTGTCTCCTCGAATGATTGCGCAATCATACTCCGCTAAATATTGGCACTCATCCGGGTTTTTACCTAAATTGCTCGTGTTTATTTATGATAGCGGCAGCTTTACGGTAACATTGCAATCACTAACATAGATAACGCAATCATGGCTCCCCGCGAACCCCGTATCACCTCGCCCACACTAAAGGATCTTGCAAGGCTTGCAGGCGTCTCACCCATGACTGCCTCGCGTGCACTCCATCGCCCTGAACTGGTGGCCGAGGAGACGCGCGCCCGCGTAGCACAGGCGGTCGAACAAACGGGCTACGTGACCAACTCGCTGGCGGGCGGGCTGACTTCGCGGCAGACCCGCCTGGTCGCGGCAATCGTCCCCTCCATGGCTCATTCGCTGTTTTCGGACATGTTGGAAGCATTGGTCAGCACCCTGGAAATAGAACGCTACGAAACCACTCTGGGTATTTCTCGCTATGACCCAGATCGCGAAGAAGCCTGGCTGACCACAATGCTCAGCCGCAGGCCGGATGGTGTGGTACTTACGGGCATCGAACACACGGCACGTACGCGCCGCCTGCTACTCAATGCGCAAATACCGGTGGTAGAACTATGGGACTACACACCGCACCCCCTGGATGTGGTCGTCGGCTTTTCCCAGGAAGACGCTGGCAGGGCAGCATTTCGCCACCTCTGGGCTTGTGGATACCGGCGACCAGCTTTGTTGCGCTCTGATGACAGTCGTGCCAGTCGGCGAGCGCTAGGCTTCTATCGCGCAGCCGCCGAAGCCGGGCATAGGGAGCCGATAGAAATCGTATTCCCCGAAAGTAGCCCCCAAGCTGGACGCGGACGCGAAGCGCTGCATGCCTTGCTGACACGCGCACCACAGGTCGATGCAGTGTTCTGCAGTTCCGATGCCCTAGCCCAGGGCGTTCTTGCCCACGCCAATGCACTTGAACTAAAGATACCGACACACTTTGGCGTCCTAGGCTTCGGCGACCAGGCATTGGCGGCTGAGACGGTACCAGCGCTTTCAACGCTGAGAGTGGACGGCACACGCATCGGTCACCTGGGAGCGCAAGCTCTCTTGGCTCGCATACGTGGTGAAACGATCCATTCAGCACAGGATGTGGGCTTCGAGATAATCCAACGTGCCAGCACGAGGTGCGACGGACGCTGAGCAGGCCCGGGATCACGTCTGAAAATCTCAGAAAGGAAGTCCATGCTGCGTCGGCCACCTGAGCATTGACACCGGCACGAGACCGCGTGTGGCTACGATACTGGACAGCATGCGACGCCGAGGGCCTTCGGGGAAGCGGCTCAAGGCACGATTGTTGCCGCGCCATGCCTATCTCACAACCGATGCGCAGGAGACCCGAGCATGATGAGCGATTCCAACTTATATTACCTGAACGCGTCAGGAGAACCTTCGTCGACACCATCCCCATGAAGAAGCGCAGGGCCTGGAGCGAAGCAGAACTTACAAGTAGTGGGCCGCCGTTTCGTCACAGGATAGCGCCCTGGGGGCTTACCGTCCGAGCGATGATTCGCCCCCTGTCGAGCGCGTGCTGGAAATCTGCGGCGATTTGATTGGACCACAGGCAGAGCAGACGTTTTGAAACGATGTGATAGACAGGGGTCGGCCGGCGCCCATTGCGGCGCCAGCCTCCACCAAGGGACATCACATCTTGATGCCGAGGCGGGTGATCAGCTGCTTGAAGGTGGCGTTGTCGCGCGCGATCAGGCGCTTGAAGACGGGCTCGTCGAGGTAACCCTCGCCCATGTTCTGCTTCGCCATGGTCTGGCGCAACGCGGGATCCTGCATGGTCTTGGCGATGGCGGCGCGCAACACGGCGATGACTTCCGGTGGCGTGCCCTTCGGAGCGGCAATGCCGCGCCATCCGTTGATCGCCAGATCCACGTTGCGCTCCTTCAGCGTGGGTACGTTCTCCCAACCCGCCTTGATACGCTCCTCCGACATCACGGCCAGCGGGCGTATCTTGCCGGCAGCCACATAGGTGGCCACCTCAACCGGCGTGACGGCCACCGCTTCGATATGGCCGCCGAGCAGGTCCAGTACCGCGGGATTGGCGCCGCGGAACGGCACGTGGCTGAGCTTGATGCCTGCCTTATCTTCGAGCGCGGCGGCCGACAGATGCCCAAGCGAGCCAGGACCGGCATTGCCGACGCGTACCTCGCCAGGCTGCTTGCGTGCGGCAGCCAGGAACTGCTCGATGGTCTGGTACGGGGAATCGGCGCGCACGGCGATGGTGGCGGGATCGGCATTCAGGCGCGCGACCGGAATCATGTCATCGGCGGTGAACTTTGCCAGGCCCAGATGCGGAATCATGGTCAGTTCCACCGTGATGACCGCGAGCCGGTAACCGTCGGGCGCGGCGCTGACCAGGTCGGCCCAACCTACCGCGCCACTGGCGCCGGACTTGTTCAGGATCACGATACTCTGCGGCATGTGCTTGCGCGCCGCTTCGGCGAAGGCGCGGGCCAGCACGTCAGTGCCGCCGCCCGGCGCGAACGGCACGATCAGTTCGATTGGCCGGGAGGGATATGTGCCGCCCTGCGCAAAGGCGGGGCACGCCGCCGTGGCGGCAAGGGCGGCAGCGGCGGCGAGGGCGCGCAATGCGGCACGTCGTTGAGGATGCGGTCGGCTCATGAGGAAACCTGTTTGCGGATGGCTTTGGATCAGTCCGTGGACTGGAAAATGATCGGGCTGGCGGTACGCGGGCAGTCAGTCCAGCCGGATACCGGCGTTCTTGATCACGCCGGACCAGAGCTTCTGCTCGCTGCGGGCGAACTGGGCAAACTCCTGCACCGACATCGGCATCGGCTGGATGCCGAGCTCTTCGAGCTTGGCGCGGGTTTCGGGATGCTGCAGCGCTGCCACCAGTTCCTTGTTCAGGCGGGTCACCACGGGCGCGGGCAGTTTCGCCGGACCGACAAAGCCCTGCCACGCATACGCCTCGAAACCGGCAAGGCCCGCCTCGGCCATGGTCGGCACATCCGGCAGGATGGCCAGGCGCTTCGGCGTCGCCACCGCGAGGACGCGGATCTTGCCGCTGCGGATCAGCGACAGGCTCGGCGGCAGGTCGACGAACATCGACTGGACCTGCCCCGCCATCAGGTCCTGCAGCCCGGGAGAGGATCCCTTATAGGGGACGTGCAGGATATCGGTTTTGGTGCGCTGCTTGAACAACTCCAGCGCGACGTGCAAGGGCGAACCCGGACCGGACGAAGCCGACGTCACCTTGCCTGGCGTCTTGCGGGCGAGCGCGAGGAATTCGGTGAGGTTCTGCGCCGGGAAGGACGGATGCACAGCCAGCACCAGCGGCATGCGCCCCAGCCCGCCGATAAAGGTGAAGTCCTTGTCCGCGTCGTAGCTGAGGGAGGCGTACATCGCGGGATTGAAAGCCAGGGTGCCCGAGTCCGCGGTGCCAACGGTATATCCGTCCGGCGCCGAGCGTGCGATGGCGGTGGCGCCGATGATGCTGGCAGCACCGGGGCGGTTCTCTACCACCACCGGCTGGCCCAGATCATGGCCCATCCTGACTGCCAGACCGCGGGCGATCACATCGGTGGTGCCGCCTGGCGCGTAGGGCACGATCCACTTGACCGGCTGGCTGGGAAACGTCTGGGCGTGCACGCCGGCGGCGCAACCGACGGCCAGCGCGGTGCTGGCAAGAACGCGGGCAAATATGCGCTTCATGGTGTTGTCTCCTGGGTATCGTGAATTCCGGGAATCATTGCGTTCCCTTGTCGTATTGGGGCTGTCAGCCTGACTGCCTTCCTGCCGCCGGTGGGCGGGCGGTGTTCAGCGCGCGAGCATCCACTCGTGGGCAGGATCGTTCTTGAACGCCCAGCGCCGCTCGGGTCCGGCCATCGTGTTGAGGTAATAGAGGTCGTAGCCGTATGGCGCGGCGCAAGGGTGGTAGCCACGCGGCACCAGCACGGTGTCGCGGTTCTCCACGACCATTGCCTCGTCAAGGCTGCGATCGTCGGTGTATACGCGCTGGAAAGCGAAGCCCTGCGCCGGATTGAGCTGGTGATAGTAGGTTTCTTCCAACGCCGTTTCCGCGCTGCCCGCGCTGTCATGCTTGTGCGGCGGATAACTGGAGGAATGGCCCGATGGCGTGATGACTTCTACCACCAGCAACCCCTCGGCCGGTTCGCTTTCGGGCAGGATGTCGCAGACGTAGCGCGTGTTGGCGCCCTCGCCCCGCACGATGCGGCGCATCTGGCCCGGCTCGATCACTCGCGTGGGCAGGCGGCCCTGTGCCGGCGCCGTGCTCAACGCCACCTCGGCCGCACCACGCGCATCGATACGTACCTCGCGACCCGGCGGCACGTAGACGGCATAGGGCGACTGGTCCTCGAAAACGGACTGGCGGCTTCCCAGCGCGGAATAGCGCTCGCTGCCGACGTACACGTCGACCTGCCCGGACAGCACCGTCACGCACATTTCCCGTGCCCCGGTGGAGAAGGACTCCGCCTCGCCGGCATCGAGCCGCAACGCCTTGAACCCCACGTGCTTCCATCCAGCGAGCTGCGGCGTGATATCGACAATCACCCTCACCGCAGCCTCGCCCTTGACAAGCAGGCTTGGCCGCCCGCTGGCAACGGCAGCAACATTGGACCGATCCGGAACAGCGTCTGCGGGATTCATCGCACCCCCTGCTCTTCGACTGCGGCGCCAGCCGGCGCCGTCGCGCGGCTGGCTTGCCAGCCCGCGATCAGGCTACGGAAGTTGGCGGCCACCTGGCGGCGGAACGCGGCGTCGTCGATCTCCTTGCGCAGCCATGCCAGGCTGGCATCGGCCCAGACCGTGCGGCCGATCATGAAGCCCTTGACCAGTGGCGTGGTCGCCTGCGCGAAGCTCGTCACCAGTTGTTCAAGCGGCTGGTTCAGGCCAAGGATCACGGCGCCGCGGCACCATGGATCCCGCTCCTGCACCAGCGCGTCCAGCGCCTGCCATTGGCGCGCGGACATCGCGCCGACCTTCCACCATTCCGGCTTGAGCCCAAGGTCATAGAAGTGGCGGATCGCCCTGACCACGGCCTGTCCTTCATCGTCCGCCGCCAGGGTCTCCTTGGGCGGAATCACTTCGAGCAGCAGTTCATGGCCGCTGTGGCGCGTGGCTTCCCACACCACCCGCAACTGTTCGTCCTGCTCAGCGCGCAGCGCCTCGGGATCGTCCGGGTGATAGAAGACCAGGCATTTGACCACCTGCTCGCGCGGCCAGTGCGCCAGGTCCGAGGCCAGCGAGCGCGTGCCATCGAAGCGCAGCGGCCGCGAACCGGGCAGCTCGATGGGCCGGCCCACCCACCAGCCCCGGCCGGTGGCGTCGTGCAGGGCGGCTTCGCCCAGTCTGCCATCGATCAGCACGCCGATCTTGCCCTGGCAGCCGGGGTCGCTCTCCACCTCCGCCACGACTTCGGTGATCAGCCGCTTGAGCACGGGAATCTGGCCGAGGTCGGCACCGACGGCGCGCGCCAGGTCCTCGAACTGGGCACGATGGTCATAGGCCAGCACGTACAGTTCAGGCCATTGCGCGCGCGGGACCGACACCCGGTGCAGATGCGCGAGCTGCGCATCCTGGTCGGGACGCGGATGGCGGCTGCCGGAGAACCAGTGCGCGAGTTCGGCGGGCGTTGGCATGGCCGGGGCGCAGCCATGACGCGAAACCACAATGGCGCCGCAGGCGTTGGCGATGGCGGCCGCTTCGCGCCAGTCCTTGCCGCGCAACAGGCCCGACAGCAAACCCGAAGCGAAGGCATCGCCCGCGCCCAGCACATTGAGCACCTCGACCCGTTCGCCCTCGACGGTCAGCGCATCGTCGATGCGCGCCGGAATGTCTCCCTGCACGATGGAGCAGCCGAGCGGCCCGCGCTTGACCACCAGCGTGGCATCGGTGCATTCGCGCACGCGGCGCAGGCTGGCGAGCAGGTCTTCCGCGCCGCCTGCGATCATCCATTCCTCTTCCGTGCCGATGATCAGCTCGAAGGCGCCAAGCTGCGCCTGCAAATGGCGGCTGACCTCGGCATTGCCGATATAGCGCGTCTCGCCGTCGCCCTTGCCGGTCAGGCCCCACAACACTGGCCGGTAATCGATATCCAGCGCGCGCACCACGCCGTGGCGCCCGGCGATATCGAGCGCGTGCCGCGACGCCGCCAGCACGCCCGGCGTGCTGAGGTGCGTGCCGGTGATGACGAGGCTGCGGCAGCGGGCCAGAAAATCGGAGTCGATCGCGTCGGCGTCCAGCGCCATGTCGGCGCAGTCTTCGCGGGCGAAGAGCAGCGGGAAGGTGTCCTGGTCCTTGATGCCCAGGAGTACCATGCCGGTCAGGCGCGCGGCGTCGATCTGCACCTGGCTGACGTCGCAGCCTTCGCGGCGCAGCCTGTCGAGCAGGAAACGGCCGTTCTGCTCGTTGCCCACCCGCGAAATCATGGCCGAGCGCAGACCGAGCCGAGCCGTACCGAACGCGATATTGGCCGACGAGCCGCCAAGGTATTTGGCGAAGGTGCTTGCCGATTCCAGGCTGCAGCCGATCTGCTGCGCATAGAGATCGACGGCGAGCCGGCCGAGGCAAGCAACGTCAAAGTCCCGGTCGGCGGGAAAAGCTGGAGTTCGCATGCGTAATCTGTATTCGGGTCAGGCGCCACCGGCGTCGGCAGAGATTGAGGACGGTCTGGAAGATGAGCCAGGACCGCCCTCGTGTCAGGTCATCATAGCCGAACGATGGAATTTTTGTTCTATTTTTTAATGTATGCGAAAATATTTTCCATTTCGCGCTGGAGCCCGGCCGCGCCCGGTGGCCCACGCCGCACACGCCTACTTGAACCCTGAACCCGTCATCGATGAGTACTGAGCAACCCTACCCCAACGCCGATGCCTTCCTTGCCGCCATGCAGAGCGGTTTCCCCGCGCTCAGCAAGCAGCTGAAAGCGATCGCGCAATACGTGGAGCAGAACCGGGAGCGGCTGGTGCTGGATGGAGTCAACGACATCGCCCGGCACTGCGAGGTGCAGCCGTCGGCGATCATCCGCTTCGCCAAGCACTTCGGCTTCTCCGGCTTTTCGCAGATGCAGGGATTGTTCCGTGACAGCGCCTCACGCCAACTGGCGCCCAACGCGAACTACCAGGACAGGCTGCGCGACCTGATACGCGCCAGCGAGGGGCCGTTGTCGGCCAGCGGCATCGCACAACAGGTCATCGTC
This sequence comes from Cupriavidus sp. SK-3, assembly GCF_000611145.1. Classification (NCBI taxonomy): domain Bacteria; kingdom Pseudomonadati; phylum Pseudomonadota; class Betaproteobacteria; order Burkholderiales; family Burkholderiaceae; genus Cupriavidus; species Cupriavidus sp. SK-3. The sequence continues at coordinate 34,405 of NZ_JFJV02000227.1, forward strand.
GGCAGCATCGAAAGCCTGGAGGCGTTGCAGCGCGCCGCGGCCGAGATGCCGTTCGAGCAGGCGGTGGAGTTGCTGGTGGAAGCGCCCTCAGTCTGGCTGATGGCCTCGCGCCGGGCATTCCCGGTGGGCTCCTACCTGGCTTACGCCCTGCAGCACACGGGCAAGCCGATCCAGTGGCTCAACGGGCTTGGCCAGATGCAGCAGGGACAGTTGCGGGCGCTCAGGTCCGGCGACGTGATGATCGCGGTGTCATTCGAGCCGTACGCACGGGAAACGTTGCTGGCCGTGCAAGCTGCCGCCGAACGCGGCGCGCACATCGTTGCCATCACCGATAGCCCGCTGAGCCCGCTCGCCGACCATGCGCAGGTGCTGCTGCCGGTGCAGGACGCGGCCACCTTCGGGTTCCGTTCGCTGACGAGCACGCTGTGCCTCGCGCAGTCCCTGTTCCTCGCGCTGGCTTACCGATTGGAAATCGCCTACACGCAGCCACCGTCAACGCCGCAGCGCTCAGGCAGGCCGCTGCGCAAGGGGAATTGATTCAAGGCGCTGTCGCGGGCAGGCGGAAACACCCGCCTGCCCGCAAACTTTGCGCCTGGATCCAACGCTTACTTCCAACGCTTACTTGGCGGTCGGCATGACAAATTCGGCGCCCTTTTCAATGCTTTCCGGCCAGCGTTGCATGATCGACTTCTGCTTGGTGTAGAAGCGCACGCCCTCCTCACCGTAGGCATGCATGTCGCCAAACAGCGAGCGCTTCCAGCCGCCAAAGCCATGCCAGGCCATCGGCACAGGAATCGGTACGTTGATGCCAACCATGCCGACTTCGATCTGCTGGCCGAATTCCCTGGCAGCGTTCCCGTCGCGCGTAAAGCAGCTCACGCCATTACCGAACTCATGCGCGTTGACAAGCTGCACCGCCTCTGCCATGTCCTTGACGCGTACGCACGACAGCACGGGTCCGAAGATCTCTTCCTTGTAGATACGCATGTCGGGCGTGACATGGTCGAACAAGGTACCGCCCATCCAGTATCCTTCAGCGCATCCCACTCCCGCGCTGGCCGGATCAAAGTCACGTCCATCCACCAGCATCGAGGCGCCCTCTTCCACGCCTTGCGCGATATAGCCCAGGATGCGCTCGTAAGCGGGTCGGGTAACAATAGGCCCCATCTCCGCGGCCAGATTCTCGCCATCGAGGACCTTCAGCGCCTTCGTGCGCTCAACGAGCTTAGGCATCAGGCGCTCGGCGACGTCGCCCACGAGCACCGCAACGCTGATCGCCATGCAACGCTCGCCGGCCGACCCATATGCGGCGCCGATCAGCGCGTCGACCGTCTTGTCGATGTCGGCGTCAGGCATCACCACCATGTGGTTCTTGGCCCCGCCCAGTGCCTGCACGCGCTTGCCATGGCGGGCACCGGTTTCATAGATGTAGCTGGCGATCGGCGTTGAGCCCACGAAGCTCAGTGCCTTCACGTCAGGGTGCTCGACCAGGGCGTCGACTGCTGCCTTGTCGCCCTGGACCACATTGAATACGCCGTCCGGCAAGCCAGCCTCCTTCAGGAGATCGGCAATCAGCAACGATGGGCTCGGATCCGTGGGGCTAGGCTTGAGCACGAAGGTGTTGCCTGCCGCGATCGCCACGGGGAACATCCACATCGGCACCATCACCGGAAAATTGAATGGGGTGACTCCGGCAACGACACCCAACGGATGACGCAAGGTCCAGTTATCCATCCCCTGCGAGACCTGCGCGGTGTAGTCGCCCTTCAGCAGTTGAGGGATGCCGCACGCAAACTCTACAATGTCGATGCCGCGCGCGACCTCGCCCTGCGCATCGGTGAAGACTTTGCCGTGCTCAGCGGTGATGAGGTGGGCCAGGGTGTCCTTGTCCCGGTTCAGCAACTCGAGGAAACGGAACATGACGCGTGCCCGACGGATCGGCGGCGTCTGCGACCACGCGGGAAAAGCGGCTGCGGCGGCAGCGACTGCCGACTCGACGTCCGCCGGGTTGGCCAGCGCCACCTGCCCCGTGACCTTGCCGGTGGCCGGGTTCGTCACGGCTTGCCGGCGATCCGACGTGCCCGCGACCCGGCGGCCGCCGATATAGTGCTCAATGGTGTTGTCCGTACGTTGCATGACTTGCCCTCCAGTCGATAGTCTGCGTGTAGTCTAAGAATTGACAGCTTCCGGGCCAAGCCCGCAACCGAGAACTACTTGTTTAGTTTTCTAAACAGTCGACGGATAAGATGAAGAACAAAGACGAGATCTGGGGCCATCTCCACTGGCTGGTCATTCTGGCGCAGCAAGGCAGCTACACTGCGGCCGCGGCCTACCTGAACGTGACCAAAGGCGCCGTCAGCCAGCGCATTGCCGATCTTGAGCACGCCGCGGGCGTGCCACTGGTCCAGCGCACCACGCGCAGTGTCCGCCTCACCGATGTCGGCCAGCGGCTGGTCGATGAAGTCGCCGCTTCGTTCGAGCAGATCGCGAACGGCTTCGCAGGCGTTCGCGATTCTGCCGGCGAACCCCGGGGAGTCTTGCGGGTAACCGCACCGGTTTCGTTTTCCCGCCAGCAGCTTGTCCCTCGCCTGGCGGATTTCTTCGAGATCTACCCCGACATTCGGGTGGAACTCGAATTGTCGGATCAGTTACGCTCGCTTGCGCTGGAAGGGTTCGACCTGGCCATCCGCCATACCATGGCGCCGCCCGACACCCATGTCGCCTGGGCGCTCTGTCACACCCGCAGCCTGCTGGTCGCCAGCAAGACATACCTGCGCAAAAGAGGTAACCCTCGCGCACCATCGGATCTCGCCGAGCACGCGTGTCTCTACTATCCGCGCGCCCATGAGAGTCCGACCTGGCATTTCGTGGAAGCAAGGCCTCGCGCACGTACGCCAAAGGAGCGCATCACCGTGCCGGTCGCGGGCCCTCTGTGCGCCACAAATAGCGAGGCCCTGCGGGACGCCGCCATCGCTGATTTGGGCATTGCGCTCGTGCCTGATTTCACCGCCCAATCGGCTTTGCAGGACAGGAAGCTCGTGGAAGTCCTGGAAGACTGGCGGCCTGCGGGGGCGTTTCCTGACCAGATATTTGCGATTCGGCCATACTCTGCGCACGTCCCGCGCGCGGTATCGGTGTTCGTCAAGTGGTTGAGGACGGCCCTGCAAGGCGGCTTCCATCCGTAGGAAATGCCGGACCGAAATGCCGGACCGCAGGCAACTCACACGGAAGCGCCAGCCTTCTCGGACATGGTCCCGACATAGCGCCCCCGCGGACGTATCACTTGCCCCACACCCAAAGGCTCCAGGCTATGCGCCAGCAGTCCGATGCTTCGCGCCGTGGCTGGCGCGGGAGATGCCGTATCAAGCCGCATCCCCGCACGGGCGGGCTTTAGGGTTAACCCCTATACTGGTGATTCTTAGTCCTCATATATATTCATCCGTGGTTTCTTCGTCAGCGCCACCTTAATGGTGGCGTCTTTTTTTGCCATCGTTGTTGACGAAGCTGACGACATCAATTTCTACGTAGAGAGACAAGAAGCTCGCATACCCCACCAGCGTATGACACAGGATCGGCAGTAATCTAGTGGATACTTACCATGTTACCGGGTCGCCAAAGAAACCGGCACATGTTAAGGGTCAACATGCTTTCAACGCTGGCTGTAGGCGGGTACGCCTTAGTCTTGCTCATTGTGCTGTGGATAGGCGTGCGCTGGATTTTGCGGCACGATCCCGGTTTGCGCGAGGATAGATCACAAGACCGGCAGCCGACGTACAGCGATACGGGCGACTGTGGCAGTGGCGATGCAGTGGGCAACGGCCAGCTTGATAGCGGGGCACAGCCGCCGCAAAGTTGACATACTACCCACCGTCGATTGCCCGTACTTGATGCCACTGGGTTACGGATTCACCACCGTCAGCACGCTGGCGCGGGAGATGCCATAAGTCTTTGTCAACGCACTTACCATCACCCCGGCTGCATACCTGCCCTTCATTTCTTCACATTGGGCTGGTGCCAAGCCCAAGCCAACAAGAAAAATCCCCGCTCGGCGTTCCTGCGGGGATTTTGCGAACTGCGAAATGAGGATTCTAATCGGTTCCTTACGATTGAATTATCAGCGAGCGTTTCAACCGCCGTCGGTGAAGGAATCACGCCTGTCAGTTACCCTTGTACCGTCGGTGTAGACATCGAATCGGGATGACTTTGCACCATCAGAATACACATCGAACTTCGTTGCTCTATTTCCATCGGTATAGGGATCACGCGGTCCCATAACGCGTGCGCCATCGGTGAAGACATCACGCGTGCCTATGCCAGCATAAGCCGTCCCCGCACCAAGGGCGGCACCTGCCACAGCGATTAGGAAGAGTTTCTTTACCATTTTCCCACTCCTTTTCAAGTGGTCATTCGTGTCCCCGGCCAGTAAAGGTATTGGTTCACTCACTATAGGTTGGTGCGCCGCAATAGCGATTGCGGAAAGCAGATAATTTTGTTATGAAGGCGGGTACTGCTTATAATTCGCGAGCGTTTGCACCGCGCACGTGGGCATTTTAACGAACTAACCGGATCATTTTCCATTTGAATGTGCTCGACGACGTACCGGTTCTCGGGGTCTCTTGTGCGAGACGCGACCAGCGGCGACGCGTTTTTTTGCCATCGTCTGGGCCAAGCTGGCGGTATCCGTTGCCGCGAGTACCCTACCGACGTACGGCGACGATGCAGCGACCGCGCGCCACAGCACAGCACATAGGGCTCGTCGCGCAGCGTGACGATCATTTCGTCCCCGATGGCAGTTGGAACCGGGCTTGCGACGTGCGGCTTCGACGCAAGTGGACGAACGTTGCCCAGAACCTGTCACATCAGTGGCGGATCGTTTCGTAGCTGACGACCACGCCGCGCTCGAATAGCAGCGCCTCAACATAGCGTGGTTCGACTAAAAAGCGACCCGCGGATCGCATGAGATGATTGCCGCCGAGAATCGGTTTCCCGCGAAAGCGCAGTCCGGCCTCATCACTACGCCATTTAATCCCTCCCGATCCCTAACTCGACAATGCCCTTCTTCTGCTTCACGTCTGCACTGGTGCCGAGTGTGATCTCCTCTGACGGTCAAGTCCCCACGTGCGCAGGGACCCAAACCAGAGGGGCGCTATCCTGATCTTTGGAAAGTTCAATGGATGCGTTCAGACTCCAGGATTTTCTCGACCGTGATTTCGAGAAAGTTCAGGCTCTCAGGTACCGCGACACGGACATGCTGGCCCTCGTGCAAACCAAACAGCGCCATACCCACCGGCGACAGGATTGACAGCTTGCCTTGGCGATAGTCGGCGTCTTCAGGGTACACAATGCGCCAAAGCAGATGCTCACGATGGTGCGCTTCGATGCATAAAAAGGGGGTATGCAGCGTTATGGCCTTGGCCGGCAGGCTGGTGCGTGCAGATGACCGCATGCTCGATCATGTCACGCAGGCACTGCCGCTTATGCGTCGGCAACCCCTGATCCAGCACAAGAGAATTGAGCCGCTCGATATGGGCCGTTGTAAGGAAAATCGTCGTTCGCATCGCAATCTCCGCGCATCACTTTGAATCCATTCACCAGGCAGGCTGTCCATGGCGTCAGGGAAACGAGTTTCGGCCCGGTGCTCTGCAGACGGTCCAAACGAGGTCAGGCAGAGCGCCGGGCGGCAGGGAGCATTGCGGCAGTCGCCGCGCGATGGAGCGGGAAGGTGCGTTTCACGGGAATTCAGATGCGAGAATGACAATTCTCACAGTCATCATTTACTCATCAGTCAGAAATATAGCGGACAGATGGGTGCCTGAAGAATGAGCGCACGAGTTTCGGGTTGCGTCCAATTTGCGCAAGCTGCTCGTGAATTCGCGGGCCCAGTTTTTCACCTTTTTTCAAAGGGCGTCGCGCGGCGCCGTTGCGCTTGACGTGACTCCACACCAATTCATCCGGATTTAGGTCGGGTGCGTAACCGGGCAGGAAATGCAAAACCAGTTTGCCCTGCAGGTTGGCGACGTAGTCCTTGACGATGGCTTTCTTGTCCGCTGGCAATCCGCCGATGATCAGATGTACCGCCCTCTTTCGATTGAACATCAGCTTCTTGAGCAGCGTGACGAACAACTCGCCGCTGAGTCCACCTTCGTATGTGGCAAACCAGAAGGCTCCCTTCGAATTGACTGCGGACGCCGCACTCATGCTTTGCCGCTGGCCCGGCCGCTCGACAACGGGCGTTTCGCCGCGCGGCGCCCAGGTCTTGCCATGCACCGAGTCAGCTCGAAAGCCCGATTCGTCCCAGAAGAAGATATCTGCCTTCTGCTCGCGGGCCTGCCTGGCAATGGCCGGATACGTCTCGTGCTGCCACCGATCGATTGCCTCCGGATCGCGCTGATAGGCGCGCTGCAGCGGTTTTTGCGGCGTGAGGTTCAGACGTGCCAGCATCGCGCCGATCGAAGCTAGACTCAGCGTCACACCGAACTTTTTCTGCACCAGTTCGCGAACCAGTTTGCGTGTCCAGAGGCCGAAATCGAACCCATACTGCGTCGGATTTTTGCCATTGATCCATCGCAGCACCCGCTGCTCCTGCGTAGGCGTGAGCGTGCGCGGCCGACCTGTGCCTTTGGTCGAGCGCAGCGCCCGTACACCACGGCCGTGCGCCTGGCCGCGAATCTTGTATGCCCACGACCGATTCATCCCGAACGATGCCGCGACATCGTCCGGATGCTCTCCCTCGGCCATGCGTTGCACTGCCAGGATGCGCATTTCTTCCAGCGTATTGTGAGCCAGGCTGCGGCCGTCATTTTTCATGAACGCCCCTCTAATGATCTATCGTTCAAGCATAGACTATTTGTCCGCTAAATTCCTGACTTATGAGTAAGTCGCGAATGCCCCTCGAATCGGCCAGGATCATGGCGCGAGCGATCGCTACTTCTTAGATCACCCAGGACGATCGGGTTCCCAGTGTTGATGTCGTGCGCAACGGCGCGGCTGCGCGACATGCTGACGGCTCGGCCTCGCTTGCACCCAGACGACGCTGTGGAGCTGCGCCGCAACAGTAGCGATGCTGCGAACTTGGAGTGGCCGTACTTTTTGAGAGAAATCTGGCGGTGATTGCCCAGAGAGCCGCTTGCAGCAAGGATCCGCTGGCCCACCCCTTTCGCGAGGCAGGCGATTTGGCATGCCCTTGATTCGCATGAGTATTCATGCCAAAACCGCCAGATTGCGCACGATTAGTTCGACTACCAGAATTTGGTGCCGTGGCGTCCTGTGATTGAGCTGCGACGGGGACAGAGACTTGCTGTGACCGTCTTTGGCGGACGAGCATCGTGGGAACTGCGACCCTCGCGAGAGCAAGAAATCACCTGAATGAGCTATGACATCGCTTGGGTTACAGCTTGCCTGCCAACTCAATGATGGCTTCGCGTAGCCAACGTTGTCCGCTGTGGCCATGGTTGCGCTCGTGCCACAACATGCTCACGGCGAAGCCCGGCACGGGGAAAGGACATTCGACCACCTTGAGCGCCTTGCTGCGATCGCGCACCAGCCGTTCCGGCACCAGGGCGATAAAGTCAGAGTGGGCGACGATTTCAGGTACGAGCAGGAACGATGCCGCGGAAAGCGAAACGTTACGCTTGCAGCCTAGCGCTGCGAGCCCGTCGTCCACAGGGGTTGTGAAGTCGCCACCGCGCAGCGAGACGATTACATGGTCCAGCCGTGCGAACTGCTCCACAGAAAGCCCTCGTCGCAGTCCGGGATGCCGATGTCGGCCGATAAGGACATAGCGCTCGTCGAACAGATGCCGGCTGCGCAGGCTGACTGGGCCATGCTCGGGCGTCATCAGCGCCAGATCCACTTCGCCGCTAGCCATCTGCGCTTCCAACTGTGGCGGATCAAGATGGCGCAAGGCAATCCGCACACCGGGTGCCCGCTTTCGTAGCGCAACCGCCAACGGCTGGGCCACTATCTTCTGCAGGTAGTCGGTGCAGGCGATGGCAACGGTGAGTCGAGCCTTTACCGGGTTGAAGTGGCGGTGTTCGGCCAACGTTGCGCGCACCTGATCCAGCGCGTGGCGAAGCGGATCAAGCAGTTCGAGGGCCTTGGCAGTGGGCGTCATTCCACGCTGCACCGGTATCAGCAAAGGGTCATCGAACAGTTCGCGCAAGCGGTTCAACTGTGCGCTCACTGCCGGCTGGCTGAGGTGCAGGCGCTCAGCCGCGCGAGTCACGTTCTGTTCCACCAGTAGGGTTTCCAGAGTGACCAGGAGGTTGAGGTCCAAACGCTTTTTGGTATCCATCGCATGGATGGTAGCAGCAAATCATTTTGATTTCATAGATACCTTAGGTCACTGCAAACTGGCATCAGTCTCGATACTCAATGCCCTGTGAAAGCCAAGCCATGCATTCAACCAGCAGAAAAAAAGTTCTTATCGTCCATGCCCACCCCGAGCGGACTTCCGTGACGCGTCATCTTGTCGAAATCTCCATCGAAGTACTGAAGGCCCAAGGCCACGAGGTAATGCAGTCCGACCTGTACACCATGGGATGGAAGGCGGTGTTCGACGGCCAGGATTTCCCCAAGCGCGCCAATCAGGACCGTCTGTCTTTCATTGAGGAATCGGGGTACGCCTTTTCGAACGGCTGCCAGACTCCCGACGTCGAAGAAGAGCAACGAAAGATCCTGGCGGCGGATGCGGTGATCCTGCTGTTCCCACTATGGTGGTTCAGCATGCCCGCGATCATGAAGGGGTGGGTGGATCGGGTGTGGGCCTTTGGTTTGGCCTACGGCTACCAAGGGGCCGGTAACGCCTATCGCTACGGCGAAGGCGGCTTTACGGGAAAGCGCGCGCTGCTAGCGGTCTCTGTCGGCGGGCCAGCGGACGACTATTCTCCCCGTGGCATCAACGGGCCGTTGGAGCAACTGCTCTTTCCCATCACGCACGGTACGCTGTTCTTTCCTGGCATGCAGGTGCTGCCCACCTTCGCGGTGTACGGGACTGTTCGAATCGACGAAAACCGCATGCCCGAAGTAGCCGCCGCCTGGCGCGGCCGAGTGGAGCGCCTGTTCGCCGACGCGCCGATTGCTTTCCGTCCACAGAACGGCGGTGACTATCCGGACCGCCACGTGTTGGCCGACCACGTTGCACCGACTCAGACTGGGTTGCGGGCTCACATCGCCGATGCCTCTCGACCCGCTGCGGCCGAGGAATGCAGCGCCCCTTTGCCCACCGCCATTCAGTAGGGCTGAGGTGAAGACGATCGTGATTCTCATGCGCAGAGCGGACGCTTCTGGCGAAGCACTGGCAAGCCTTGCCACGCAGGAGATGGAGGCCGGCAACGGGCTGCATGCGCGCCGCATATGGGTTGCGGGAAGGCGCAGGAGCAGTACTGGAACTCGAAACAGCCACCTCAACCTTACCCCCAGTGCCACGCTGCCACGGCACCAGACCGAGATAGGCCGACAGTTGCCGGCCCGATTGGAAGCCTCGCGCATCACTCTTGCGCCTGGAATCGCGGTGACCGCCTTGCATGTGATCGAGACTGTCCTCACCAACCCGTCGATCGCAGGCACCGTCAATCTATGCTTTACCCGCAGCCTGCGGCGGTTCGGTGGCGAGCCCAAGACGCGCTGGCGCGTCCGGCACGCAGTCCGGGCGCTGGGCTTCACGAAGGCGATCGCCTGTGCGCCCTAGGCGCAAGGGGCCTGGCTGCTGGCCCACGCCGGCGTCGGTACCGCGCTCAAGGCCGAGTCGCTGGCACGCCAGCTTGCTGCGCTGCCCGTTGGCACCCTACCAGCGGCGCGGCACGATCTCGAATGGCTGGATGGATTGGGCTGCCGCCCCCTGGGCGCTCACTGAACCAGGTTGGCGACAAAGTCGAGCAGGGCTCGTGTCTTGGCCGGAACATGGTGACGCGACGGATAGTAGGCGTATAGCGGGAACCGCTCATCGGACCAGTCCGGAAAGAGGTTCACGAGCTTGCGCTCCTCAAAAAACTGCTCAGCCCCGAGTTCCAATATTTGCCCAATGCCATGGCCAGCAACGCAGACACTTTGCATCGTGCCGGCCTCATTGACAGTCAATTGACCGCGCGAGTTGAACACGATCTTCTTGCGTCGCTGGTGAAACTCCCACGGAAACGGCCGTCCGGTCTCGGGGTCCCGGAACTGGATGCAGACATGACTGCCCGACTCCAGATCCCTCGGTTCTTTGGGCAATCCGTATCGCTGAATGTAGGCGGGCGCCGCCGCGGTGATGATCCTCGTCTCCAGGAGTTTTTTTGCCACGAGCGCCGAATTACGAGGGTGGCCAAATCGGATAGCCACATCGAAGCCATCCGTGATCATGTCGCCCAACTCGTCGCGCGTAATCAGCTCGAGCTGCAAGTCCGGGTGGCTTTGCAGAAACGCTCCAAGCCGCGGACCCAGTATCAGCCGAGAGAAGAACGGGTCGACGTTGACGCGAAGGCGTCCGTTGATGGCCTTCGCACTTCCGCTTGCTGACGCAGTGATGGCGTCGAGGTTTGCGATCAGAGGCATGACCTGCTCGTAGAAGGATCGCCCTTCGTCTGTCATCCGAACGGAGCGAGTGGTGCGGTCGAAGAGTCGCAAGCCGAGCTGCTCTTCGAGTCGCGCGATCGCGCGACTGACACCGGACTGCGACATGTCGAGCGCCTCGCCCGCGCGTCCGAAGCTCCTGCTGTCCACCACCGCCGCCATTACCCGAATTCCGTCCAATACGCGCTGGTCGAGTCCGCCCATTGATGCGCTCCAAGCATGATTCAAATGCAACCCATGCTATCGCCTTTTGTTGGCCTTGTCACCAGAATGCATGTCACGACGAGGCGGCAACACGACTACGAGGAACGTCACGCGACCCATCTCTGTCGACCGCTCGGCAACCTAGAAAGGAGAGCCCATGCTCAAAGCAAGCAAATTCGTCGTTCGGCAAGGACTTCCACGTCTGGCCGTCGCCGTTATGTCCATGATGGCGTTGGAGGCAACAAGTCCCGCGTTCTCACAAACCGACAATGATCAAAGGAGCAGCATCATGACCATGAAAGACGATCTCGCCAACCGCTCGCCAGACATTCACTGGCCGGCCGGCTTCGATCCGCGCAAAGCTGATCTCTTTTCGCATAATGAGTTGTTCATCAGCGCGACGTGTGAACGCGTCTGGCAGCACATCGTCGAGGCGCCGAAGTGGCCTCAGTGGTACCCGAACTCCAAAGAGGTCCACATCATCAGTGACCCGGGTTCTGTGCTCAAGGAAGAGAGCACGTTCCGCTGGACCACGTTCGGCCTGCCCATCGAGAGCAGGATCAACGAGTTCGTCCCGTTCTCGCGCATTGGCTGGTTCGGCTACGCCCCGGGCACCAAGCCGGCCTTCTATCACACGTGGTACCTCACACCTCGTGGCAACGGCTGCCAAGTTGTGACCGATGAAGTAGGTAATGGCCCCGATGCCGCTAACCTTCGCAAGAACGATGAAGGGCTGATGCACCGTGGTCACGACCTCTGGCTGGCAACTCTACGTTGGGTTGCCGAGAACAAGCTGGACTGATGAGGAATCATGCAGCTTGAATCGCCCCCGGAAACCTCGGAGTGTGCGCTCTGCCACTGGCCGCGCCACCGGCCAAGACGCGTCGCGCACCCCCAAGGCCTTCGGCTCGCCCAGCGAAGCCCGTTGAGCCCGTCGATCCGGTGCTGCAAGCCATCGTGAAGCTGCAAAAGCGCTTCCCGCAAACCTTTCCAAAACGTCCTGCGCCCAAGGTACCACTCAAGATCGGCATCTTCAAGGACCTCGTCCAGCACGCGCAGGAACTTGGTCTGGCGGAGCCGGTATTGCGCGATGCAATCCGGACCTGGTGCCGCGGCACCCGCTACTGGACCAGCCTGGTGGAAGGTGCCCCGCGCGTGGATCTGGCGGGTCAGGTAACGGGACACGTTGCACAGGCCGATGCGACCCGGGCACAGCAACTGCAGGCCCATCGCGCGGCGCGAGCGTTATCTCGACCCGCGACGGAGCCGCAGCCCAACTGATCCGTGATGGCGGCGCCGCGCCATCGACGTAGGGTTCGTGCGCCGACAAAGCGCAACCAGGCATCACATGCCTGCGCTCGACGACTGGAATCCATTGTTCCCCGTCGAACTGCCGCGGTCACCGCCGCAGCCATGATCGTTGCGCCCTACCCTTCCTGCTCCAGGCGTTGCCCTACGCTCCTCACATTTACCGTGACGCTCGAGAGGAAATTGCCGCCCGCGTGGAAGAAATTCGATGTAGCGAATCCCAAGGCAGTGATCGAGCGCACTGTCGATGCCTTCAGCGGCTGGGCCGCGCTGGGCCGGCTCTAAAAAGAGGCACCAAAGGAGATTGAGGCGCGCGCCAGGCGCCTGCGCCTGTTTAAACTCTGAGCGCGTAAGCGGAACCGTTGCCGAAGCGTCCACCACGATCATCATCGCGACGTGGCAGGCACAACTGCGCCGGTTGCGCCCGTTGACATTGGAAGCGAGGAACCGCATGAGCCAGACTTCCCACCGCCACGACACGACCTACATCATGGTGGCCGAGGCGCTCCTCACCTCCCGCATGGTTTCCGCGACACTCTCAAACATGAGAGCAGCATGTATAGGGGGCGCAGCACGCAAGCGTGGGACTCAAAATCGTAGCGAGCGCACTGCCCCCGCGATGTCGGCAGCCTCGCGACTTGAGCTTGCCTGTTTCAGAACTTACGGATTGTCACGAGTTCTGAGTCAACTCGGCTCGGGACATTACCGTTTTCTCCGGTAAGCAAGGCACATTGCCGAGCTGCTAATTTTTCCCCAGGAGTTCACATCATGAAGAAGCTGTTCGCTGCTCTCGCCTCTGCAGCCCTCGTCGGTACCGTTTTCGCGCAGACTGGTGTGCCAGCTTCCGCGACTCAGCCGCATTCAGGGGCGACGAAGGACCAGGTAAAGGTCGTCAAGGAAAAGAGCCCCACGCAGGCAAAAGCCGACAAGGACAAGATGAGTGCGGGCGCGCAGGGCGATGTAGGAAAAGCTCAAGCCAGCACCAACAAGGAGAAGGCTGACGTAAAGGCTGATGCCAATAATTCCGCCGCCAAGGGTACCCACCACAAAGCGACCGAGATGGGGGCCGCCAATACCGAGGCTGGTAAGGCGAAGGTTGACGTAAAGAATGATGCCGACCAAGCGAAGGCCAAGGCGGACGTTGCGAAGCCGGACGCAAAGGCCGACGCTGCGAAAGCCGGGGCCAGTGTGGACAAGACGAAGAAGCAGTAGGCTGCTCCCATTGGGCGAACCGTGGAGGGGTTGCCAGGGCGAAGGCCGCTGCAACGTAGCCTGAGTGCAGGAGCTTTGCGGAGAGCGCAGGTTAGCTGGAAAGCCAGCCTGACCTCTCCGCCTTTGTCACCTTTGGGGAATCGCCATGAAACCCATTCTCGCATTACTGATTGCCGTATCTACGCTGCTCTGTGGTTGCGTCGTGGTGCCATACGATAGAGGATACGGCTATCGTCCATACGGGTATTGGGGCTACGGACACCACGAACACCATCGACGCCACGGAGATAACGACGACTGAGGCAGAAAGGGCCGGCAACAACTCCGCGCTGCAATATGCGCCAAATTGTCGCGGCATCAGAGTCGACAAATCAATTGATGTTGTGCCTACGCGTGCGTCGAGAGTGAAGCACCCGAAAAGTCTATGAATGATCTTGCCCCCGAAGAGTGGAGTTCTTAGCCCTATGTTCAAATACGAGCAAGGAGCTAAGACATGTCAGGCAAGCAAACGCGAGCGAAATACACACAGGAATACAAATTGGAGGCGGTTCGCCAAGTGAGGGCCGGCCAATCGATTGCGGTCACGG
>NZ_JFJV02000228.1:0-55318 GCF_000611145.1 Cupriavidus sp. SK-3
CGCAGGGGGGTGAAACCGCCTTTGACTTTGACTTTAAGGTTTTAGGCTTCTGACGGACCCACAAAAAAGAAACCGGGGAGTACCAAATTGGCTGACTTCGAAATCGGCGGGATCGTACTAGCCCTGCAGCAAGTACGCCAACAATGGCGCGAAGGCCAACAACGCCTGCTGGAACCAGGCGGCCGGGACCTACCCTCCCGCGACGCCCTGTCACAAATCATCGCCACGCTAAAAGGCATCCTGTTCCCCATGCGCCTGGGCCCCCCCGACCTCCGCCAGGAAAGCGAAAACCTCTACATCGCCCACTCCCTCGACGCAGCCCTGCACGGCCTGCTGGCCCAGACACGCCTGGAACTGCATTACGCGGCGCGCCATGGCGACCGCGACGAAGCCGCGCTGCGCGCGCGGGCGCTGACCGCAACACGTGAATTCGCCGGAGAACTCCCCCGCATCCGCAGCCTCCTCGACAGCGACGTCCTGGCCGCCTTCCACGGCGACCCCGCCGCCGGCAGCGTCGACGAAGTCCTGCTCTGCTACCCCGGCATCCTCGCGATGATCCACCACCGCATCGCCCATGCCCTCTACGGCCTTGGCCTGCCACTGCTCGCGCGCATCGTCGCCGAACTGGCGCATGCCGAGACCGGCATCGACATCCATCCCGGCGCCCGGATCGGCGGCGGCTTCTTTATCGATCACGGCACCGGCGTGGTGATTGGCGAGACCACCATCATCGGCGAGCGAGTCCGCTTGTACCAGGCCGTCACGCTGGGCGCCAAGCGGTTCCCGCGCGACGCCACCGGCAAACTGGAGAAGGGCCTGCTGCGCCATCCCATCGTCGAGGACGATGTGGTGATCTACGCCGGCGCCACCATCCTCGGCCGCGTCACGCTGGGCCGCGGCGCGGTGATCGGCGGCAACGTCTGGGTGACGCAGGACGTAGCACCGGGCGCGCATGTCACACAGGCCGTGTCGCGCAACGAAACCGCCAGGGCGCCATCCGCAAGCGGCGCGCAGCGCGCCATCGAGGCGAGCCTGCCATGAACGACCTCGTAAGGACCCTGGGCGCCACGGTGCGCCAGTTGCGCGAGGCGCACGCGTGGTCGCAGGAAGAGCTTGCCGAGCATGCGGGGCTGAACCGCTCGTATATCGGCGAGATCGAGCGCGGCAGCGCGATTGCCTCGATCGTCACGGTGGAGAAGCTCGCCGCCGCGCTGGGCGTGCCGATCTCCTGGCTGTTGAAAACGGGCGGCGCGCATGTGCCGCCACGCGACGTGGAGATTGCCGGCACACGGACGTAGCAAGTTCCGGGGGATGCGCGCAAATCCGTGCGCATTGCCGTCTATAGCATGTTGAACGGGCCGGGCCGCCTCCCGATAATCGCTGCGGTAATAACGATTCTTGTTTTTCTCATATAGCAATGCAATCCGCTAGCAATCCGCTAGCAATCTGCTAACAGCCCAACGGAGTAGCACATGTCGGTAAACGGGAGCGTCCAGACGGCGCTCGGCGATAACGCAGCACGGCAACTAGCCAATGCCACCAAGACCATTCCCCAGCTCGCGACCATCACGCCGCGCTGGCTGACGCATTTCCTGCAATGGGTTCCGGTGGAAGCCGGCATCTACCGCCTGAACAAGGTGCAGGATCCGGAATCGGTCAAGGTGGCCTGCACCCAGCGCGACGATGAGGGCAAGCTGCCCCGCACCTTCGTCAACTACGAAGAGCAGCCGCGCGAGTATTTCCTGAACGCGGTGAGCACCGTGCTCGACGTGCACACCCGCGTGTCGGACCTGTACAGCAGCCCGCACGACCAGATCAAGGAACAGCTTCGCCTCACCATCGAGACTATCAAGGAGCACCAGGAGGGCGAGCTGATCAACAACCCTGACTACGGCCTGCTGGCCAACGTGGCCGAAGAGCAGCGCATCTTCCCGCTGACCGGCGCGCCCACCCCGGACGACATGGACGAACTGCTGAGCAAGGTGTGGAAGGAACCGGCTTTCTTCCTGACCCACCCGCTGGCGATTGCCGCCTTCGGCCGCGAATGCACGCGCCGTGGCGTGCCGCCGCCCACGGTCAGCCTGTTCGGTTCCCAGTTCATCACCTGGCGCGGCATTCCGCTGATCCCGTCGGACAAGGTGCCGGTGGCCGACGGCAAGAGCAAGATACTGCTGCTGCGCGTGGGCGACAAGCGCCAGGGCGTGGTCGGCCTGTTCCAGCCGGGCGTGGCGGGCGAGCAGGGCCCGGGCCTGTCGGTGCGCTTCATGGGCATCAACGACCAGGCTATCGCTTCGTACCTGATCTCGCTGTACTGCTCGCTGGCCGTGCACGCGCCGGATGCGCTGGCGGTTCTCGATGACGTGGAGATCGGCAAGTACCATGACTATCCTGACACCTACAAGTAATCCGGTGAATCCGTCCGCCAGTTCGCCGGCAGCGCTGCCGGGCGCGCCCGCGGTGCCGCCCGGCCTGCCCGATCCGGCGGTGCTGGCGCGCCTTGCCGGGGCGTTCTTCTCGGCGCTGCCGGGCACGTCGCCGGCCGCCGCGCAGTCACTGCCGGTGGTGAACAACCCGGCCCCGCCGGGTTCGCCCGTGGCCGGTCCTGGCGGCACGGGCACCGGCGTGCCGGGTGCGTCGATTCCGCAAGGCCATGTGCCTGGCGCCAACCTGCTTCCGCCGGCGCCCACGCATGTGCTGTCGCTGCCCGGCCGGGCACCCGCGCTGCGGCCGGCCGCGGTGGCGCAGAACGGCCTGCCCGATACGTTAGCCACGGTGGCGCCCGCGCTGGAAAGCCGCTTCGGTGGCCAGGCGCTGGGCGTGCCGCACGCGGCGGCGCCGTCGCCGCAGTCCTCGGCTGCCCCTGCCTACTACTTCCTGGACGGCGCGGGCCGCGACCTGCATGGCGGCCCGGCGGGGCTGCGCGACATCGCCACGTCCGGCGTTCCGCTCTCGCTGCATCTGCCGCAGCAAGGGCCGGGCGCTTACGGCTATGGGCGCGAGCAGGAGGAGGCGCTGCCGTGGGCATCGTCTTCGGCGCGCGTGCCGTTCGACGTCAACGCGATTCGCCGCGATTTCCCGATCCTGCAGGAGCGCGTCAATGGCAGGCAGCTGGTCTGGTTCGACAATGCCGCCACCACGCACAAGCCGCAGTCGGTGATCGACCGGATCTCGTACTTCTACGCCCACGAGAACTCCAACATCCACCGCGCCGCCCATGCGCTGGCAGGGCGTGCCACGGATGCCTACGAGGCCGCGCGCAGCAAGGTGCAGCGCTTTATCGGCGCATCCTCGCCCGACGAGATCATCTTCGTGCGCGGCACCACCGAGGCCATCAACCTGATCGCCAAGACCTGGGGCGCACAGAACGTGGGCGAGGGCGACGAGATCATCGTCTCGCACCTGGAGCATCACGCCAATATCGTGCCGTGGCAGCAGCTTGCCGCGCAGACCGGGGCGAAGCTGCGGGTGATCCCGGTGGACGATTCGGGGCAGGTGCTGCTGGATGCATACCGCCGGCTGCTCAACGACCGCACGAAGATCGTGTCCGTGACCCAGGTCTCGAACGCCCTCGGCACCGTCGTGCCGGTCAGGGAGATCGTCGACCTGGCCCACCGCGCCGGCGCCCGCGCGCTGGTCGATGGCGCGCAGTCGGTCTCGCATATGCGGGTGGATGTGCAGGCCATCGATGCCGACTTCTTCGTGTTCTCCGGCCACAAGGTGTTCGGGCCTACCGGCATCGGCGTGGTCTACGGCAAGCGCGAGGTGCTGGAGGACATGCCGCCCTGGCAGGGCGGCGGCAACATGATTGCCGACGTGACCTTCGAGCGCACCGTGTTCCAGCCGCCGCCCAACCGCTTCGAGGCCGGCACCGGCAATATCGCCGACGCGGTGGGGCTGGGCGCCGCGCTGGACTACGTGGAGCGGGTGGGTATGGAAAACATCGCCCGCTACGAGCACGACCTGCTCGAGTACGCCACCCACCTGCTGCAGCCCATCCCGGGCGTGAGGCTGGTGGGCACGGCGCGCGACAAGGCCAGCGTGCTGTCCTTCGTGCTCAAGGGCTACGAAACCGAGGAAGTGGGCAAGGCGCTCAACGAGGAAGGCATCGCCGTGCGCTCCGGGCATCACTGCGCCCAGCCCATCCTGCGGCGCTTTGGCGTGGAGGCCACGGTGCGGCCGTCGCTGGCCTTCTATAACACCACGGACGAGGTGGACCGGCTGATTTCAGTGGTCAGGCGGCTTTCCGGGCGCCGCTAGGGTCCTGTCACGGCCCTGTCAGGGCCGGGTTGGGGCGGAAAACGTGGGGCGTGGGGCTTAAAACCCCCCCTGGACGTGCATGAATCGGGACGCGCCCTGCGTTTTCTTCTAAAATCCGCTATCTTCTCACCTTGATCGGCGCGTCTTCCTGCCTTCGGACCGGAGCCCGCCTTGTTGAACGCACCCGGCAAGCTACCGCCCAGCCACTGGCATCAGGCCCACCGACGCCGGCGCTATCCAGCGCTTACCGCGCTTTATTCATGAGCAATCTCAACCAGCAAGCCATCCTCTCCGTCCACCACTGGACCGACACGCTTTTCAGCTTCACCTGCACCCGCGACCCCGGTTTCCGTTTCGAAAACGGCCAGTTCGCCATGGTCGGCCTGGAAGTGAACGGTCGTCCGCTGCTGCGTGCCTACAGCATCGCCAGCGCCAACTACGAGGAAACGCTGGAATTCTTCAGCATCAAGGTGCCCGACGGCCCCCTGACGTCCCGCCTGCAGCACCTGAAGGAAGGCGACCAGATCTTCGTCGGCAAGAAGCCCACCGGCACGCTGCTGGTCGACAACCTGCTGCCGGGCAAGACCCTGTGGCTGCTGGCCACCGGCACCGGCCTGGCGCCGTTCCTGTCGATCATCCGCGACCCGGAAGTGTATGAGCGCTATGACAAGGTCGTGCTGACCCATACCTGCCGCTTCGTCGAGGAACTGGCCTACCGCGAGTTGATCTCGGAGCACTTGCCGCAGCATGAGCACCTGGGCGAGCTGATCCGCGAAAAGCTGGTGTATTTCCCCACCGTGACCCGCGAAGAGTTCGACAACCAGGGCCGGATCACCGACCTGATCGCCAACGGCGAGCTGTTCGAGCGCCTGGGCGTGGAGCCGTTCTCGCTGGAGAACGACCGCATCATGCTGTGCGGCAGCCCCGATATGCTCAAGGACATCCGCGCGATGCTGACCGAGCAGCACTTCACGGAAGGCAATATGAGCGCGCCGGGCCACTTTGTGCTTGAAAAGGCGTTTGTGGGCTGATCGTCGGTCCATCTTGGCGATAGCCGGGGCTCCCCGGCATCGCCTAGGCTTGCAGGCGGGACATCACCCAGAAGTGAAGATCCAGGGTGGTCAGGACGATCCCCGCCAACTGGTGCACGGGGCAATCGGAGGCGGGGCGAACATGCGGGTCGCACATTGCTTTGACGGCCTGACAGACCTGACACAGGGACGGTTGCTGCAGGCACTCGCCCGCTACCGTGCGCGCACAAGCCGGACACCGGCACCCGGGAGCCGCGCATAGACGGTCAGGAGATCGCGGGCGCCTTTCTTGCCAAGGACTGTACGAGGCCGTCCAGCGCGCCGAAGCGCAGCGCCTGCGCAAGGCCTACCCACCATTGATTCGCGCCGGTCATCAACCTGCGTTGCCACCCCGTTGCGGATGAAGCGGACAACGGATTCGCGGAACAGATCGTGTTCCGCTTCAAAGATCCGACGTCTCGTGCACATGCAATCTCCATCTCATTGAGCGGCCTCTGCGCGAGGCAGGATTTCGATGGATCATCCGCAGCCAGGGCAGATCCGCCTCATCCGAGGTGATGAATTCCGGGTAATGCGCTCCGGGCACCGGCCCGCCGCCCGATAATTCATCCTTTCGAATGAGGCAATGCGCCGACATCGCGCCACATAATTCTCCGGCCGGTGGATCCTGGCCAACACAGTCCATCCGGCATTCCATGCATACCTTCCTCGAGAATGCCGTCATGAGCCCTTTCGAAAGCCACGCGCAGGTGACTGCCTGCCATCAGAGCGTTCTGCTCTTCTACTATGGCCTGGACAGGGGGGATTATCCCCTCGCAATGAAGCAAGTCGCACCCGAGTGCCTGTGGGAACGCGGTGGTGTCATGCTGAGCGGTCGGCAACAGATTGAAGAGTCAGTGAGGAAGAGATCGGCAACGCAAGTCGCGCGGCATATCGTCAGCAACTTTGCGATGCTCGTGCAGGATCCAGAGCGTGCCACGGCGGCCTATTGCCTGGCCCTGCATCTGTATGACAACGGCGCGCCCGCCACCCTCCCGGTACCGGGTTCCACACCATTTCTGCTCGCGGATGTGACATGCCAGTTCGCACTGGAGCCAGGCAATGCCTGGCGCATACGGCAGCTGGATGTCGGGCGCGCATTCAGCTATTCCCGGGAGGTGATCTCTCCCTTGGCGCAAGCCCCCGGGCTGGGTTGATCCGGACCAGCGTACCATCGCAACCGCGGATCACACACTGCCCGTTCCCGCGTTTCGCTCAAGGTCCCATGGATTTCTCCCTGACTCCCGAGCAGCAGGGGTACTCCCCGGGGACGCAAGCAAAGGGCTCCTTGCGCGGCTCCTTGCTTTCTGCCGCGTGTCGTTTCTACTGCGTGCCGCTCCGGCGCGCGCATCGCCAGCTCAGATCGGCCAACGGCCGTACCTTCGCTTCCATGCTCGCCGCATCGGCCGCTGACGCATTGCCTCCCGCCGCGCGCGCCGCAACGCCGCGCAGGATGGCGGCCATGCGAAACAGGTTGTAGGCGAGATAGAAGTCCCAATTGCGAATGGCGTCGATGCCGCGCGCGCGGCAGTAGTCCTCGACGAACGCGTGCTCCTGCGGAATGCCGAGCGCGGTCAGGTCGACCCCCGCGACGCCGCGCCACAGTTCAGGCGGAACGCACCACGACATGCAGAAGTACGAGAGGTCCGCCAGCGGATGCCCTAGCGTGGAGAGTTCCCAGTCGAGCACGGCGACCACGCGCGGCTCGGTTGGATGGATGATCAGGTTGTCCATGCGCATATCACCATGTACGACGCAGGTCTCATCGCCATGGGGAATGTGGGCTGGCAACCATTCCATCAATGCTTCCATTGCCTCGATCGGTGCACCTCCCGAACTGCGGTACTGGCGGCTCCAGCGGTCGATCTGCCGCGCGAAGTAATTGCCCGGCCGGCCGAAAGTGTCCAGGCCGGCCGCGCGATGGTCCACGCCGTGCAGCGAGACCAAAACGCGGTTGATGTCCGCGTATATCGCCTTCCGCTCGGCCACGGCGATCCCGGGCAGGGTGGGATCGATAAAGTTCCTGCCGCGCACGTACTCCATCAGAAAGAACGGTGTGCCAATCAGCGAGGCGTCATCGCAATAGGCCACCATACGAGGCACCGGAACGCCGCTGCCGTTTAGTGCCTGCATTACCCGGTATTCCCGGTCAATGGCGTGCGCGGACGGCAGCAGCGCCCCTGGCGGCTGCTTACGCAGGACAAATGCGTCGCTCGCCGTCTGGAGCAGGAAGGTCGGGTTCGACTGTCCGCCCGACAGTACGCACGCATTCAATCCGCGTGGGTCCAATCCCGCCTGGCGCATCCAGCCGGCCAGGCGTTCAAGATCAAGATCGGCGCAGCCAACGGAGCCCCCTGGGGGCGATGTCAGGTTGGAAACCAATGGCGAAGAGGGCATGGCGGGGCGTCTACCGGAAGGTCAGAGAGAGGAAACAAGATGGCCGCCGTCGATGGCAAGCACCGCACCCGTCATGAACGTCGCGGCATCGGAAGCGAGCAGCAGGAGCGCTCCGTTGAGATATTCAGGCTGCCCGACCCGGCGCTGCGGCACGCGGCGGATCAGTGCCTGTCCGGCCTCGCTGGCAAAGAAGTCGCGGTTGAGGTCGGTTTCGATATAGCCAGGTGCGAGTGCGTTGACCCGGACGCCATGCCGGGCCCATTCGAGCGCCAGCGCCTGCGTCAGATGGATCAATCCGGCCTTGGCGGCGGCATAGGCGGGCACTTGCTGCGCCACCCGCAGGCCGAGGATCGAGGCGATATTGATGATCGATCCCTCGCGCTGCGCGATCATGCGCTGGCCGGCAGTTTGCGCGACGCGCCATGCGCCGTTCAGGTTCACGTCGATGACGCTCTGCCAGTCGTATGCATCGCACTCCACGGCAGGGCGCGTTACGGCAATGCCGGCGTTGTTGACGACGATTTGCACAGACCCGCCGAGCCGCGATTCCGCGGCGTCAAAGGCGTCAGCGACAGAAGCGGCGTCCGTCACATCCATGGAGACTACGCAGGCCGTGCCACGATCCCGCTCGATCTGGGCCGCGACCTGCCGGCCCGCCTCGACACGACGGCCAGCCAGCGCCACCTGAACACCGGCACCGGCCAGCACCTTTGCGAAATGACTGCCCAGTCCGCCGAAAGCACCCGTCACCAGGGCTCGCTTGCCGCGCAGATCTTCGAACATGCTGTTCTCCCATCATCATGATTGCCGAATCGGCACGAGGGATTATCTGCGTCAGCACAGGAACCTGCATCATTCGAAGGGATGATTTGCTGCCCACGCGGAAATGGCCGCGGGCAGCGGGCCAGGTGGCACTCGCGAATTCATCCCATCGAACGAGGCGGCTGGAACTAGTGCTCACCATACTTGCTTCTGACCTCAACAACCCGCCAGCGCTGGTGGATTTCTCGGGTAAGTACCCATTCAATAATTGTTAGTAGGCTAAGCATAATGGATCGAGCGGACCCTGAATTCGGAACGAGAGGCGTCGCGACGACATGACTTCAGTAACACAAATGCCCGCGACGATGACCTTGGCCGTGACGCGCGATAGCTGGGGAGAAATGGGAAGCGAGCCGATACCGGAGCCATTCAACGGCAAGAGATACGCCTGGGAATCGCTGCTTCCGGTCGCGACCGTGCCTGACGGAAATTGTCCACGTCTGCGGACAAAGCCTCTGGGTGCGTCAAGAACTGGATTCACCAAATAATATCTTCGGAGATGTATGAATGCGGCTACTTTCGAAAACGTACTGGAATGGAACTTGGGTGAAGTTTCGCGAGCCAGTCGATGAATTTGCGACTTGCGAACAGGTTACAGCCTACGCCAACGATGGCGCACAAAGCCGGGGCCTATATTGGACACCAAAGAAAAATCCGCGTCCTCGCGTCGCCATTGTGGCGGCCCATCCGAGGGTGGATTTTAGCCAACACTACGCATTTCCCGGCTTACTGCGCGCGGGATATGCCTGCCTTGGCGCTAATGTTCGCACGCTGAACAATGACATGACCTGCGTCCACGAACAGATCATCCTGGACATTGCGGCCCAAGTCCGGTGGCTGAAGGAGCACCGCGGAGTGGAGAAGGTCATCTGGCTCGGTAACTCAGGTGGGGGGTCACTTGGCGGCTTCTACCAATCACAAGCCCAGCTGGAGCCATCGAGACGTCTTGAATTGACGCCTGCGGGCCGGCCGACCGCGCTGCGTACCGCAGTGATGCCGGCCTTCGATGCGATGATTGTCTCGGCAGCGCATACAGGGCAAGGTCTGGTAGTCAACGAGACGATCGACCCCTCCGTCGTGGACGAGCACAATCCGCTGCTGACCGATCCGAGCCTCGACATGTATGACCCGGTCAACGGGTTCAAGCCTGCGCCGCAGTGGTCGCGATACAGCTCGGAGTTTATCCAGCGCTACCGTAGGGCACAGCTCGACAGGGTTGCGCGCATCGACGCGATAGCGCGAGCCTTGATCGCAGAGCAGAGCGATGCGGAGTGCTTGGCTGCCGGGCCGGAGTTCTCGGCTTTGACGCCGCCACGGCAGCGAGCGATTTTGCAGCGCAGTGTGTTTCAACCGGTGATGACGGTCTACCGAACGATGGCGAATCCGAATTACACGGATAACTCGCTCGATCCCGGAAATCGCGGCTACGGCAGCCTGCTCAGCGATCGTCCGGATCTGATGAATCTCCAGTTGCTCGGCTTCGCACGCGTCGTAACACCGGATGCCTGGCTTTCGACGTGGTCCGGCTTGTCAAGCAATGCCAACTTCCTGAAGACCGCACCGACGATCAGGGAACCGGTGATGGTCATCCATGCGGGACGCGATCTGGACTGCTACATGCAGACGCACTCCAGGGCAATCTTCGCCGCGTTCGCAAGCCAGGACAAAACGTTCGAGGACTTCGCGGATCAGTTGCACTACTTCGAGCCGGACGAGGGCGAGCCAGAGAACGCAGGCGCGTTGGCCCAGACCGCGAAGGTCGTGCCATGGGTCGAGTCGCGGATGCCGCTGTAGCGCGTTCTGCAATCCTTCCGACACAATAAAGACGAAAAGATCAGATCACCCCGATGCACCCCTTCGGGTAGGTGCGTCGGGGTGACACTTGCCTTTTCAGTCGGGCGGGTTCCAACGCGCGCCAACAACAACCGGAGGGGAAGAGAATCGAAATGGGGAAATCACTGTTGAGGCTTGGGGCGCCGGCGACATTTGCGGGGGCGTACATCCCTACCGGCATGGCATCCTGCAACGAGCATTCGCGCTCAATGCTCACGTCGTTTAGCAGCTGCGCGCGAGCGACTCCCGATCAGCGCCTTGATCAGATAGCGCGGCAGCCTCGTGCCGGTTGCCGCGATTTATACAAGCCCCAATAGCGACCTTACTGTCTGCCGCAGGCGGCTTAAGCTATTTTCAGGGTCCTGATTTCCGCGGCCGCCTTCTCCAGGCCTGCTTTGGCGGCATCGGGCCCAAACGCCAAACCTTCAGCGCGGACCACGGTTACATCGATGATGCCGATGAAGGCAAGCAATTGTTTCAAATGCGGAACCATGAAGTCCGCCGTTGCGGTGGGTCCTTTGCTGTAGACACTGCCCGTGGCAACCAGCAGGATGGCGCGCTTACCCTTCACCAGACCCTCCGGGCCCGAAGCCGTGTAGCGGAAGGTGCGGCCGGCTTGCAGCACATAATCAAACCACGTTTTCAATTGCACCGGCACACCGAAGTTATACATTCCAGCGGACAGGACAACGGTGTCTGCCGCTTTGAGTTCGTCGATCAGGGTTGTCACCAGGGCTGTCTGTGCCTTCTGCACTGAGTCTAGCGCGTCAGCGGGGGCGAACAACGCATCAAGCAAGGCACCATCGAGGACTGGCAGCGGATTCCCGCCCAGGTTGCGTTCCAGGATTTCGTTGCCCGGGATGACGTCTAGCTGTTCCTTGAGGCTAGCAGCCAGCTGACCCGAGACCGAGGCTGCGCCACGAATGCTGCTTTGGACGAATAGAAATTTTGGCATCTGGTTTTCAGTGTGATGGGTGAGGGCGAACATGCCTCGAATACGCCTCCGATCCGGGGCGCGAAAATGGATAGCATGCCCCCGATCGAGAGGCGTTCTGTCGGGCGCCGATCGCCGGCGCCCGATCAGAAGATAACGCGTAGGCCTGCGGCCACGGCGACCTGGCTCTTCTGACCGTTGGCAAGGCCGTTCAGGGTGGTGGGGTTGCCGTAGCCGTACGACGCACCGGTTTGCAGCAGGGTGTCATAGTCCACTGGACCGTTGTGCGCGTAGGCGCTGACCAGGTAGACGGTGGTGCGCTTTGAAAGCGAGTAGGCGCCCATCAGGCTGAACTGGCTGAAGTTCGGCAGGCTGGCAGCCTTCGTGTTCGGGGAAAGGGACGCGCCCAGGACTTGATCGTAGTAGTAGCCCGCGATCAGCTTCATGGCGGCGGTCATGCTGTAGCTCATGCCGGCCCAATAGACGTTGTCGCGAATCGCCGTGACACCATTGCCGTACCTGGAGTCCCGCCAGCGATATCCGCCCATGAACCGGATGGGGCCGGTTTCATAGCTGGCGGCAATGAATGCCTTGCGGTCCTCCCCGATCGGAGACGTCGCGGTTAGCGCATTATTGATCTGGTCATAGCCCGTGGCAATCCCAAACGATTCGCCGAGGTAATAGACCCCGGCGCCGAAGGCAGCCTGAGCACGAGAATTGCCCGGCACCTCGCCATTGGGGATGGTCGACATCTGGCCGCCCTGGAACGCAAATCCCGTTCCGAAGGAGTAGTGCGCCAACACATGGGTGTTGCCAAAATCCCCGGTATACTTGAGCATGTTGTCTTCGCGATAGGCTGCACCCGCGATCGTATTGGCTGGCTCATAGGCAACGCTAGTCTTGAACGGCAGGAAGTTCACCATCGATTCCATCAGGCTGGTGTATTGCCTGCCCAATGAAACCTTGCCGAAACCGCTTTTCGTCAGGCCGATTGCCGCCTGGCGATAGAACAACTGCGAAGCGGAGACGAGCTTGCCGTCCCCCGGCGTGAAACCGCTCTCGAGCCAGAAGGTTGCCTTCAGGCCATCGCCAAGGTCTTCTTCCCCTCTCAAGCCCCAGCGTGACGCGGAGAGCCCCCCGTATTTTTGCAGTCTGACGAGACCTCCGGCACTCGTTGCGGTCGATGCCCGGTTCACGTACTCGATCCCGGTATCGAAGACCCCGTACAAGGTGACGCTCGATTGCGCACACGCCAGAGACGAACTCAGGCTGCAGAGCACGGCAGCAGCAATAGCTATTTTCCTCAATTTAATGTCTCCCGATTTATCTTGTTGTTTTAATTTCTAAAGTTGGAACTATGCGATAACCATCTTTCGCGCAGCTCAGCTGCGCGCGACCGATGCCGGTTCGCAGATCACATCGATCTCACGTGTCCAGCATGCAAACTCAAGGCAAATACCATCAGGATCGAAAAAATAGACTGAGCGCATGAAGACATCATCAGTCATGGTTTCGGTGATTTTTTGCGGAGAGTCGTCGTGATTCAGAACGCGTGAAATCTCGATGCCTTCTTCCTCCAGGCGCGCAACATAGGCATCGAACTTCTCAGCCGGTACGTGGAAGGCGAGATGGTTCAACGAACCATGCGCTGTCGTGATCGACCCGTTCCCCGGGAGAGATTCGGGTGCAGCGATCCCTGGATGTGCTTGCGGGGCATCGGGGAACCAGAAGAAGGCGATTGCGTCGCCATTGCCCATATCGAAAAAGAAGTGCTGGCCCCGTCCACCCGGGAGATCAATCGTCTTGATCAAGGGCATCCCGAGCCGGTCCCGATAGAACTCGATCGTCCTGGTCATATCCTTGCAGACCATGGCTACATGGTTCACGCCCCGGATGTCGAACTTGGTATTTACCTTTCTCACCATTGCTGCTTCTCCTCGTTGAGTGACTTTTACTTCTTGTGCAGACCCACCGGTAACGGCGGAGTACAGCCGAGCCGCTACTGCGGCTCCACGCCCATGCTGCGCAGCAGATCGTTAGTCATGGCGAATTCGACTGCGATGTCGCGCGCGAACGGCGCCGGCTCCTTGAGCGTGGGGCGAGCGCCGCCAATGCTGGTATTGAGAAACTTCTCGTAGTCCGGTGTACGGCACACGTCGTTGAGAGCGCTGACCAGGCGCATCTGCACCTCGACAGGCAGGCCCTTGGGCGCTACCAGGCCAATCCAGGGCGTGGTCTGCAGGAGGGGCGCATCCACACCCTGCTCCTTGTAGGTCGGCACATCGGGCAGCAGGCCGCTGCGAGCGGCTCCCTGGACGGCGAGCGGCTGTGCGTAGCCTTTCTGGACATACTGGGCCACGAGCGCCGGCGGGCCGGCGGTGATGTTGATGTTGTTGCCCACGATGTCCTGGAACGCCGGCGCCGCGCCCTTGTAGGGCACGTGAAGGAAAGACACGCCCGCCGAGCGCTCCAGTATCACCATGATCTGGTGCACGGCGGTGCCGGTACCCCAGGAGCCGAAGGTGATCTTGCCCGGGTTGGCCCTGGCGGCCTGGAACAGCTCCCGCAAGCTCTTGACGCCCAACTGCCGATTGGCAAACAGCACCATCTGCCCTTCCATGACCTGGAACAGCGGCGTCAGATCCTTGCGCACGTCGTAGCCGGGCTTTTTCACAAGGGAGGCAACGCTGATCACAGAGTCCGCGATGGCGATGCCCAGGGTATAGCCATCTGCCGGCGCGCGCGCCACTTCGGCCGTGCCGATCGCGCCATTGGCACCGGCCTTGTTTTCCACGATCACCGGCTGGCCCAGGCGCACCGTCAGCATTTCGGCCACCTTGCGCCCGACGACGTCGGCGGTGCCGCCCGCGGGGAACGGGTTGATGAGGCGGATGACGCGGCTAGGGTAGTTCTGCTGGGCCCATGTGCGCGTGCCCGCTATCGACAGGGTGGCGATGCCGGCCTGGATCAGTGTTCTCCTCTTCATGCTCGTGGTCTCCGTTGGAATGTCGATGGATCAAAGTGTCTCGGCATGAAGAGGCTGGATACACGAGCCCATCGCGATGCCCTTCACTCGCCCGCCTTCTCTGGCACCGAGGATTGCCGTGGTTTGCGCCAGTATGCAAACAGGGCGCTCCTTTGACTAATGCGCATGGCATTGAAGGCTATGCAGAAAAGCTATATCCTGCGACTGGCGCCGGCTCGTCCATCGACATGCGGCGACGGTACTGGGGTGCGCCGCACTCCGCCTGCCGCTCGTCTTGGTATAGAGTCCCGGAGCCTGCACATGCAGTTTGCCTATAGCCGGCGAGGAGATGCGATGGACCTGTACAAGCTGAGCTTGGGTGGCATGCTCAATTGCCTGGAGGTCGAACAGCACCGTTCGATCAACGCGGCTGCCCGTAGCCGCGATATGTCGCAGCCAGCACTGTCGCGCAGCATCCAGATGCTGGAGCGGGAGTTGGGCGTGCCGTTGTTCGAGCGGTCGTCCAACGGCGTCAATCCCACGCCCTACGGCGAAACGTTGCTGCACCACGCACGCATCGTACAAAGCGAGCTGCAACGCTGTCTGACCGACATCCAGGAACGCAAGCAGACCGGTCGCATGAGCCTGCGTGTCGGGGCGACACCTTCGGTGGTGACCTGGCTGATCATGCCCACCATCGCTGCAACCTACACGGACAAGAATCAGGAACAGACGAACATCGGACTGATCGAGAGCCATCCGGACGACTTGATGTCGGGCCTCATCCGCGGCTCGCTCGACATCACCATACAGCCCCCGTCGGACGAAGACATCAATGACGACGTGGTGGGCGTTCCGCTGGCCGAATCTGCCGTGGGCGTCGTAGTGGGCGCCCGGCATCCACTGGCCAAAAAAGGCAAGGTCGACGCGAGCGAACTCAAACGCTACCTGTGGCTGTTGCCAGCGTGGGCCTCCACCTGGAACCGGCGGTTCCAGCTCGAGCTCCAGGCGTTGGGCCTCGAGCAGCCGCAACGCGCGCTGCTGAGCAATTCGTTTCAAGCCCTGCGCCAGATGCTGCTGGACTACGAAGCACTGGCCATCTTGCCACTTGAGTACGTGGGGGCCGACATTCGGGCTGGCGTGTTGAAGCAGTTGCCGATTCGGCATGTCTTTGCGAAGACACAGTACTGGGCCTATGTCAAGCGTGGACGCGCCATGTCTTTGGCCTCCATTGCCTTTCGCGATAGCCTCATTGCCTTCGCAAGGCAAATGGGCAAGGCGCCGGCGGCGGACCCGTTGTGAAGCGTCAATAGACAATGTCTTGAGCCAGGCCCGGAGATACGCGCTCAAGCCAAAGGCAGGATCAGACCCGCGGCAAGCACCCGCTTCCCGTTCAGATCTTCGAACATTAGCGCCCTGCCATTTTCCTGCGCACCCAGTTGCATCGTCATCTGCTGGATAGCGTTCTCTCCAGCCAGTCTGCCGCGTGCCTCGCTCAGAGGAGTGATCCGCGGGCGGGGCGCCATCTGAAGCCGCCTTTTTTTCTGGCACCCGCGGGAAAACCCGGGCAGGGAGGCGCCCGAAGAATCATCCGTTCGAACGAGGCGACGCCCCGGTTCCCCCACAGATAATCGACTCGCAGGCTGTGTCCCTTGGCAGGGCGTCGATACCTGTGCCCAACGACAAGACAAGAAGGAGACTACCGGATGACCACTGCGACGCTTTCCTATTCGATGGAAATGCCCATGCTGCTTTCCACGTTGCTGCATGGCGCGGCACGCCACCACCGTAAGACGGAAATCGTATCGGTGATCGACGGCAGCACACATCGCCAGACCTACGGCGAATGCGAATTGCGCGCACGCAAGGTCGCGCAGATGCTGCTTGCGCAGGGCGCGCAGCCGGGCGACCGCATCGCCACGCTGGCGTGGAACGATCATCGCCATCTGGAGCTGTACTTCGGCATCAGTGGCATGGGCGCGATTTGCCATACGATCAACCCGCGGCTGTTCGCCGAGCAGGTAGTGCACATCGTCAACCATGCGCAAGATCGCTTCGTGGTGTTCTCGCCCGACTTCCTGCCGCTGCTCTCGTCAATTGCGCCGCAGTGTCCTGGCGTGGAGCGGTGGATCATGCTGGGCGAGCCGGGCGACGGGCTCGAACTGAATGGCATGGCCGTGGCCGGCTTCGAGGCATTGCTGGCGCACCACGAAGGGATCTGCGACTGGCCCGAGCTGGATGAGCGCAGTGCCGCGTTCCTTTGCTACACGTCCGGCACGACCGGCCTGCCAAAGGGCGTGGTATACGGGCACCGCGCCACGGTCCTCCACGCTTATGCGTGCGCGCTGCCCGACGCGCACAACCTGTCGGCACGGGACGTTGTGATGCCAGTGGTGCCGATGTTCCATGCCAACGCCTGGGAAGCGCCTTTCTCGGCGACACTCACAGGCGCAAAGCTCGTACTGCCGGGGGGCCGGCTCGACGGTGAATCGCTGCATCGCCTGATCGAGCAAGAGGGCGTGACGTTCTCGATCGGCGTGCCGACGGTGTGGTTCTCACTGCTGCGCCACATGCAGCAGCATGGCTTGCGTTTCCGCACATTGCGCCGGCTGCTGCTGGGCGGTGCGGCCACGCCGCCGGCCATGATCGAAGGCTTCGCCGAGCTGGGCGTCGAGCTCTACCAGGGCTGGGGCATGACGGAAACTGCCGCGCTGACAACCTGCGCCCGCCCGCTGCACCACCAGGCGGGGCTGTCGGACGCCGAATTGCGCAAGACGATTTACCGCAGCGCCGGCCGTGCCGCGGCCGGCGCCGACATGCGCGTGGTCGATCCTGAAAACCGGGAGATCGCCTGGGGAAGCGGCATTGCCGGCTCCTTGCAGGTGCGGGCACCGTGGGCCATCACCCGCTACTACGGGGCTGCCGATTCCGCGTTGCAGGACGGCTGGCTGCCCACCGGCGATATCGCCGAGATAGACGAAGACGGCTTCATGCGCCTTACGGACCGCAGCAAGGATGTCATCAAATCCGGCGGCGAGTGGATTTCCTCGGTGGAGATCGAGAACATCGCTGCCAGCATCCCCGGTGTGCACCTGGCAGCGTGCATCGCGGCCGCGCATCCGAAATGGGGCGAACGCCCGCTGCTGGTCGTGCAGCGCAAGCCTGGCAGCAGCGTGTCCGAGCAGGAAGTGCTGGCCGAACTGGAGGGCAAGATCGTCAAATGGTCGCTTCCGGATGCGGTGGTATTCATTGACGAGATGCCACTGACGGCAACGGGCAAGCTTTTCAAATTGCAATTGCGCGAACGCTATGGCAATCACCTGGCGGACAGGCTGCAGGCAGCCTGAGCGCAACCTCCACGCGAAGCGAAACCCAAAGACGGCAGCAGAACCGTCAACACAAATGACAGGCCAAAGCGCCATTCCAAGGAGACTATCGCATGAAATCGCAGCAATCCCGGGCAGGATCCCGCCCCCAGCTTTCACTGTCTGTCCTGTTGGCGCTGATGCTGGCTGGCGCGGCGCCCGGCCTGGCATCCGCCGCCGCGCAGCCCGCTGGCCTGTCGGATGGCGAAGTCCGCATCGGCGTGCTGACGGATCTGTCAGGCATCTACGCGGATGCAAGTGGGCGCGGCTCGGTGCTGGCCGCACAGATGGCGATCGACGACTTTACGGCGCAGGCCAAGCCCGCCTTCAACGTCAAGCTGGTTTCCGGCGACATGCAACTCAAGCCGGATGTTGGGGCCAATATCGCGCGCACGTGGTTCGACCGCGAGGGTGTCGACATGATAGTGGACTTGCCTTCCTCAGCCGTGACACTGGCTGTGATGAACCTCGCAGCCGAGAAGAATCGCGTGGTCATCCCCACCGGACCCGCCTCGCTGCGCATCACCAATGAGGACTGCATGCCCACTACGCTTCACTGGGCTTACGACGAGTACTCCCAAGGCCAGGGCACCGCGCGCGCCATTACCGATGCGGGTCACAAGACCTGGTATTTCATCGAGGCCGACTACGCCGGCGGCAAGGCACTGCGCAACG
Source organism: Cupriavidus sp. SK-3 (assembly GCF_000611145.1). Taxonomy (NCBI): domain Bacteria; kingdom Pseudomonadati; phylum Pseudomonadota; class Betaproteobacteria; order Burkholderiales; family Burkholderiaceae; genus Cupriavidus; species Cupriavidus sp. SK-3. Next base: position 18,319 of record NZ_JFJV02000228.1, read on the forward strand.
GGTTCGAGGAAGCGCTGAAGGCTGCCGGCGGCAAGGTCGTGGGTGGCGCGAAGCACCCACTCGGCGCAGCCGATTTCTCGTCGCAGATCGTGCAGGCCCAGGCCTCCAAGGCCGAGGTCATCGGCATGGCCAATGCGGCCGGCGACTCGGCGAACCTTGTCAAGCAGGCCGCGCAATTTGGCGTCACACCCAAGCAGATCATGGCCGCGTCGCTGATCCATATCACCGACATTCACGGGCTGGGCCTGAAATCGACCAAGGGCATGTATCTGACCGACGGCTTCTACTGGGATCGCAATGAGGAGACGCGCGCGTGGTCGCGCCGCTTCTTCGAAAAGCAGAAGAAAATGCCAACCATGGTTCAGGTCGGTACCTACTCGGCAGTGCTCCACTACCTGAAAGGTGTCAATGCCGCGGGGACCGACGAGGCGAAGGCAACTGTGGCAGCCATGAAGGCGATGCCGGTCAACGATGTGTTCGCCAAGAACGGCCGCATCCGCGAAGACGGCCGCATGGTCCACGACATGTACCTGTTCGAGGTCAAGAAGCCCGAGGACGCCAAATACGCGTGGGACTACTACACGCTGCGCGCGACCATCCCGGCCGACAAGGCCTTCCGCCCGCTATCGCAGTCCAGCTGCAAGTACGTCAAGCCGCAGAAGACCTGATCCGCGAACGTGCCGGCGTTGTTGCACAGCGCCGGCGTCGTCAGGCGATCAGCCCCAGTTTGCGCGCGACGGCCACGGCGTGCGTGCGCGACGAAGCGCCGAGCTTGGCATTGATGCTGCGCAGGTGCGTCTTGACGGTCGTTTCCGAGACAAAAAGCCGGACCGCCATTTCCTTGTTCGCCATCCCGTCGGCCAGCAGGTGGAGCACCTTCAGTTCCTTCTTGGTCAGGCCCTGGCCATCCTGCACCGGATGGGCGTTCGCCATGGCTGGCACTGCCCCCTCCGGTGCGGCGCCGGTGCGCTCGGCAAACATGCCGGCGAGTTGCGCCACCAGGCCGCGGGCCGCCGGCGACAGCTGCGGGCCACCGCGCGTCCCGGCTGCGCCCACCGCGCCTATCATGCGAGCCACCGGCTCGCCCTCGTCGATGAACGTACTGACGAAGCCTTCGCTGGCGCCGAATTCCAGTGCCGGCGCCAGCTCCTGCAGCGCAAGCGCACTGTCGCCCGCGGCCTGCAATGCCGTTGCCAGCAGGATGCGCAGCTTCAGTGCCCGGCGCCCTCGCTGTGCTGCCTGGGCCAGCGCCAGCGCCTCGCGCAGCGCTTGCGCGGCGCCGGCGGGGTTGCCAAACGCGATCTCCAGCCTGCAATGCGCCAGTTCCACGGTCTCGACGTCGTTGGCATGCGGCACGAACTCCGGGCCGAACGACCAGGCGCGCAGCGCCTGCGCCGCCGCCAGTTCCAGTTCCGCGCCATCGCGGTCGCCGCGCTGCACCGCGATGCGTGAACGCTCCAGCCGCGCGTTGGCGACCATGCGCAACAGCCCGGTCCGGTAGCCCATCTGCTCGCAGTCGTGCAGCCACAACATCGCGTCCTCCTCGCGGCCGTCAGCTAGCGCACCCCGGCATAACAGCACAAAGGTGACAATGAGCGGATCGATATAGGCCGCCTCGCGGATCAGCGGCAGGTAGGCGCTCAGCAAGCGCTGCGCCTGATCGCTGCGTCCCGATTCATAGAGGGCTTCGGCCAGGAAGGCCCCGGCGATCTCCTGCCCGTCCACGCGCTGTTCGCCCCGGCTCGCGTCGGGTTCGTGCGCGCCGCGGTAGCGTGTCAGCGCCTGCCGCAACCGGCCCTGGACCAGGTCGATCGATCCGTCCAGGCAATGCGCCACGCGCATGTTCGCCCCGCCGCCGATGCCGGCGTGGACCTGCCGGCTGCTGTCCAGCATCCGGCGCGCCTGCTCGAAGTGACCCAGGTAGATATGGCAGGACGCCAGTGAATTGAGTTGCACGCCATAGGGAAACACGTGGCTTGGGGAGAGCTTGCGCAAGCAGTCCTGCCATGCGGTGTAGGCCTGGTCGAGTTTGTCGCCCAGCGCCAGGATAAAGGCATGCAGCGCAAGCATGTGCGCGGCAATCTCGGCATCGCGCTCGCCGGCGTCGCGCATGTCTTCGAGCATGCGCAATGCCTTGTCGCCGCGATGCAGGAAGGTCAGCGCCCAGGCCTGCACCAGCCTGAGCCGTGGACGGTTCGACAGGCTGTCGGGCGGCAGGCATTCAAACCAGCGTGCCAGCAGGCGGACCCGTCCCTGCCAAAGCAGCGGGTCGGCGTGCTGCTGCAGCAAGTCCAGTGCGGCGCAGAAGTCTTCCGCCTTGAGCGCGTGCTCGATGGCGGGCACCGGCCGGCCTTGTCCGACAAACCACTCGCTCGCCAGGCGGTGCAGCCTGGCGATCTCCACGCCGCCGTGCAGTTGCGTCAACCGTGCCTTGAGAAAGTCGGAGAACAGGCTGTGATAGCGGTACCACTGGCCGGCCGCATCGAGGCTGGTAAGGAACAGATTCTCGTGCGCGAGCCGTTCCAGCATCGCGGTGCCGTCGCCGCGCCCGGTCACCGCATTGCAGAGTTCGGCGCTGAACGGACCCAGCAGCGATGTCTTCAACAGGAAATCCTGCACTTCGGGCGACTGGCGCGAGAGCACGTCTTCGGCCAGGTAGTCCGCCACGGCTGCGTCGGAGCCGGAGAATGTACCGATGAACGCCGAAACATCCTCGCAGCGCTGCATGGCCAGTACCGCCAGCCAGATCGCCACGACCCAGCCCTCCGTGCGCAGGTGCAGCTTGCGCAGGTCTTCCTTGGAAACGCTTTGCCCGATGCGCTCGCGCAGGTAGGCGCCTGTCTCTTCGAGGGTGAAGCGCAATGCGTCGGTCGTGATCTCGAGCAGCCGGCCGTGGGCCCGCAGCCTGCCGAGCCCCAGTTCCGGTGTGCCGCGCGAGCCGACCACGAACTTGCCGTGCGCCGGCAACTGTCCGATCAGCTGGCGCAGGAATTCCAGCGCGGCCGGGTTGTGCAGCGCCTCGAAGTCATCGATGAATATGGCGAATGGCATCGGGAAGCGCGTCAACCGGTCGACCAGCGTATCCGTCGGCAAACCGTCCTGCCCGGCCGCGATCACGTCTTCGTTCCCTTCGCACAGGGCATCCACCGCCACGTTCAGGGATGCCAGGAAAATGGAGAAGTCGTTATCCGCGGCCCCCAACTGGCACCACGCCGTACGCATGCCGGCGGCCACACACGCCGCATGGATATCGAGCATGGTGTTCGTCTTGCCAAAGCCGGCCGGCGCCTGCACCGAAACGAGCCGCGCATCGCTGGCCTGTATGACGGGCGCCGCCAGGCGGTCCCGGGTCAGGTGCGTGCGCAGTCGCTGGGGAACAAGGAACTTGGCGGGCGGGGTACGCATGGCAATCCGGGTGGACTTCGCTACTGGTTGGGATAAGCGTGGATTCTATCCGCTCATGGCGCTATCCTGTGCCGGTCATGGCGTGCTCTGCCGGTATCGACGCGACAATGCGGGAAAATCGTCCCTTTGGATGAAGTATCGCCCGTGCGCAGGCGCTAACCTTGGCGGCACCCCGGCTTGGCCCGGCCCAAGCGTGTACCCGCCTGCCGGCCGCACACCGGCAGGCGTCACCACAGCACCAGAGCGAGACGAATATGGACTTCAGTTTGAATGCCGCGCAGCAGGCCTTGCAGGCACGCACCCGCGAGTTCATCGCGGAACACATCATGCCGATGGAGCGCGATCCCAGGCAGACCGCGCACGGACCCACCGAAGCGCTCCGCGCGGAACTGGTTGCAAAAGCCCGCGCCGCCGGCCTGTTGACGCCGCACGCCTCGAAGGAAGCAGGCGGCCTTGGCCTGAGCCATGCCGACAAGGCGATTGTGTTCGAAGAAGCGGGGTATTCGCCTCTTGGTCCGGTCGCGCTGAACATCCACGCCCCCGACGAGGGCAATATCCATCTGATGGAAATCGTGGCGACGCCGGCGCAGAAGAAGCGCTGGCTGCAACCGCTGATCGACGGGCACACACGCTCCTGCTTTTGCATGACGGAGCCGTCGCCAGGTGCCGGAGCGGACCCCTCCATGCTCCAGACCGTCGCGGTCCAGGATGGCGACGACTACCTCATCACCGGCCGCAAGTGGTTCATTACCGGTGCCACGGGCGCCACCTTCGCCATCATCATGGCGCGCATGGAAGACGGCACGGCAACGATGTTCCTTGCCGACATGGACCAGCCGGGCGTGGAAATCGAGCGCCAGATGGATGCCCTCGACACCTGCTTCACCGGCGGGCATGCCGTCGTGCGGTTCGACAAGCTGCGCGTGCCGGCCACCGATGTCCTCGGCAAGGTGGGGGAAGGCTTTCGCTATGCGCAGTTGCGTCTCGCCCCCGCCCGCCTTACCCACTGCATGCGCTGGCTTGGCGCGGCACGGCGCGCCCATGACGTGGCGGCTGACTATGCCCGGCAGCGCCGCGCGTTCGGCCGTAGCCTGGTCGAGCACGAAGGCGTGGGCTTCATGCTTGCCGACAACGAGATGGAACTGCACATTGCCCGGCTGACCATCTGGCATTGCGCCTGGGTCCTGGACCAGGGCGAAAAAGGCCGGCACGAGTCAAGCCAGGCCAAGGTGATCTGTTCCGAAGCCCTGTGGCGCATCGTGGATCGCTCTGTCCAGGTGCTGGGTGGCAGCGGCGTAACCGACGAGACCATCGTCGCCCGCATTTTCCGGGACATGCGCGCATTCCGCATCTACGACGGCCCTTCGGAAGTCCATCGCTGGAGCATGGCGAACCGCATCGCGCGGGGATAGGAATCCGGGCGTTTCCGTTGGCCGGAAACGCCCGTATTCTTCTGTCGGCCTGTACGGAGAAGACCCGTGCGCTAGGCCATGCGCTCCGACAACCCCAGCGAGCGGCCGACAATCTCCAGCATGATCTCCGAGCTTCCCGCATAGATCCGCGACACTCGCGCATCGCGGTACATACGGCTGATCCGGTATTCGTCCATATAGCCGGCTCCGCCGTGGAACTGCAGGCAATCGTCGATCAGGCGATTCTCCAGTTCCGAAGTCAGCAGCTTGGCCGAGGCGGCCGTCGGCGCATCCAGCCGCCCGGCGTTGTGCTCAATGACCAGTGTGTCGATCCAGGACTGCATCGCGTCGAGTTCCGCATGCTTGCGCGCCAGTGCGAACCGTGTGTTCTGGAAAGCGCCCAGCGGACGGCCGAACGCACGTCGCGCCTTCACATAGTCCAGCGTCAGGTCCAGCGCCACCTGCGCGTGCGCGACCGACTGGCAGGCACTGAGCAACCGTTCTTCCGCCAGTCCTTCCGCCAGGTAGCCAAGCCCCTTCGCGGGGTCACCCAGCAGGTTGGCATCCGGTACGAATACGTTGTCGAAGAACAGTTCTGCCGTGTCCTGCGCGTCAAGGCCAAGCTTGTCCAGCTTGCGCCCCCGCTCGAAGCCGGGCATGCCGCGTTCCACCAGGAAGAGCCCGAAGGCGCGTGGCTGGGCCGGATCGGTGCGGGCCACCACGATGACCGCATCGGCATTCAGCCCGTTCGAGATATACGTCTTCGTGCCCTGCAGCAGCCAGCCGCCGTCGGCTTTCCGCGCGCGCGCCTGGATGCCCGCCAGGTCCGAGCCTGTTCCGGGCTCGGTCATGGCAATGGCAAGGATGCGCTTGCCGCTTGCCGCATCGGGCAGCAGCCGCGCCTTCTGTTCATCATTGCCCAGGCGTGCGATGTATGGCGCTACCAGCCGTGAATGCAGCGTAAAGAACACGCCGATGTCGCCATGCCGGATCATCTCTTCGTACAGGATCTGTTCGTAGCGGAAGTCCGCCATGCCGGCGCCCCCATACTGCTCGGCGGCCCACATCAGCAACAGGCCCTGCTCGCCGGCCTTCTCGAAGACGGTACGGTCACAACACCCGCTCTTGCGCCAGGCATCGACATGCGGCGCCACCTCCTTGCGGATGAACCGTGCCACCGCGTCGCGGAACTGGTCGTGCTCGGGCTCGAAGATTCTCCGTTTCGTGCTCATGCCGCCTCCTTGCTGTAGAACGGCTCGCCGCGCCGTGCGCGTTCGCGAAGGGCCTGCGTAGGCCGGAACCGGGAGCCGTAAGCATCGGCAAGCGCATCGCAGGCAAGCACGAAGGCGCGTACGCCAATGGTGTCGACCAGCGACAGAGGCCCGCCAGTCCATGCCGGGAAACCGAGCCCAAGGATGGCGCCAATGTCTGCGTCTTCCGGCGCCGAGATCACGCCTTCTTCCATGCAACGGACCGATTCCAATGCCTGGACATGCAGGAGACGCCGCTTCACTTCTTCCAGTCCGGGTTGCTGTCGCGCCGCCGGGTACGCTTGCGCCAGTCCCGGCCACAGGTGCTTCCTGCCGCCCTCCGGGTAGTCGTAGAATCCGCCGCCGCGCTTGCGGCCCAGCCTGTCAATGGCATTCATGCGGGCGATGACCGGCTGTGCGTGGATGCGGCGCAGCGGCTCGGGCACACCGTCCGCCTCGGCCTGCCTGACCACGCGCTGCTGCAGGTCCAGCGACACTTCGTCCAGCACGGCCAACGGGCTCACCGCCATGCCGGCCATGCGGGCGGCGTTTTCGATCAGCGCCGGCTTGACACCCTCGGCAAGCATCGCCATTGCCTCGTCGACGTATGCGCAGAAGATGCGGCTGGTGTAGAAGCCCGGGCTGTCATTGACCACGATGGGCGTCTTCCTCAGCCGGGCAGCCAGGTCCATCGCGTGCGCCAGGGTTTCGCGCGATGTCCGCTCGCCCAGGATGATCTCCAGCAAAGGCATGCGGTCCACCGGGGAGAAGAAATGCATGCCGATGAAGCGCTCCGGCCGGCCGGTGCCCGTGGCCAGGCTGGTGATGGGCAAAGTGGACGTATTCGAAGCAAAGATTGCCGTGGGCGATAGCACGGTCAGCGCACGGGCGATCACATCGGCCTTGACAGCGCGGTCTTCGAACACGGCTTCGATCACGAAGTCGCAACCGTCGAGGTCGCCGTAATGCGCCGTCGCGTGAATCAGCTTGCCGGCGTGCTGCGTGGGTTCGCTTTGCGTCGTTGACACCGCCGCGCGGGTTGCCATCTCCATGGCGCGGAGCCGGCCAGCGGCCGCTTGCTCGCGTGTGGCATCGAGCAGTACCACTTCGATGCCGGCCCGCGCAGCGGCGAACGCGATGCCTGCCCCCATCATGCCTGCGCCGAGAATCCCGAGCCGTTGTGCCGCCCCCTGGGGAATGCCCTGCGGACGGTGCGCAAGCCGCTCGTAGCGCTTGCGGTTGACGAACTGCGTGCGGACGAGGTTGCGTGCGACCGGGTCTGCGGCGAGTTGCGCGAAGTACTGAGCTTCGATCGCCATGCCGCGGTCGAAGGGAAGCTGCGTGCCTTCATAAACCGCCGAAAGAATCGCCAGCGGCGCCGGATAGTTGCCGTGCGTACGGCTGCGGACTTGCGCGATGCCGGTATGGAAGCTGCGCAACGCATGCTCGGCCAGCGCGCCGGCGCCCCCTGGCAGGCGGTAGCCGTCCCGGTCCCAGGGCTGGCGCGCACCGCGATTGGCCAGCAGCCAGCGCTTGGCGCGCATTACCAGCTCCGCGCATGGTGCGATCTCATCCACGACGCCGAGCGCCAGCGCGCGCTCGGGGGCGAGGGGGGTGCCATCCAGCAGCAGCGGCAACGCGGCTTCGATCCCGAGCAGGCGTGGCAGGCGCTGGGTTCCGCCACCGGCCGGCAATAGGCCGACCCCGACTTCCGGCAGCCCGACGCGCGTATTGGGCGCATCCGACAGCACGCGGTAGTGGCAGGCCAGGCAAAGCTCCAGCCCGCCGCCGAGCGCCGTGCCGTTGATGGCGGCAGCGAACGGCTTGCCGCCGGTCTCCATGCGGCGCATGAAAAGGTTCTCGGCGACGAAGCCGGGCAGCGCGCTTCGCCCCTGCGTCAGCGCTGCCTCCAGCCGGCCAAGCACCGCGTTGAGGTCGGCGCCGGCGAGGAAGCCGTCCTTGCCGGAAGTGATGATGGCGCCGACGATCGCGTCGTTGGCCAGCACGTGCTCGACCGCCTCGCTCATCCCAGCCGTCAAGGCCGGCGTATAGACGTTGACGGGCCGATCGGCGCAGTCGATTGTAATCAGTGCAATCCCGTCTTGATCGACGGAAACGGAAATGGGCTTCATCAGTACGTTTCCTGATTGGGGGTGCGGTATGGCTTGACCATAGTCCGCAGGTTAAACACGCTCGATCAGCGTCGCGGTGGCCTGGCCGGCAGCAGCGCACAAGGTAACCAGCCCACGGTGCAGGTCGCGACGCTCCAGTTCGTCGAGCAGCGTGCCCAGCAGCATGGCACCGGTCGCACCCAGCGGATGGCCCAGCGCAATCGCACCGCCATTGACGTTGACCTTCGCGTGGTCGATATCGAAGGCCCGCATGAATACCAGCGGTACGACGGAGAACGCCTCATTGACTTCGAAGAGATCGATGTCGGCAATGCGCAAGCCGCTGCGCGCCAGCAGCTTCTTCGTGACGGGGACCGGCCCCCCCAGGTTCATGTCGGGATCGCTGCCAAGCGAGGCAAAGTGGCGGATGCGGGCGCGCGGCCTCAGGCCGGCGCGTTCGCCGAACGCCTTGCTGCCGACCAGCACCACGGCGGCGCCATCGACAATGGCGCTGGCGTTTCCGCTTGTGTGGATATGCTCGATCTGCTCCAGTTCCGGATAGCGCTGCAGGGCGATCGCGTCGAAACCCTGCTTTCCGGCGCCGGCAAACGCAGGCGCCAGCTTCTTGAGGCCTTCCATGCTGGTCTCGGGCCGGACGGCTTCATCCCGCGCCAGGACGACGTCGCCGATCACGTTGCGCACCGGAATCAGCGATCGGTCAAAATGACCTTGCTGGCTCGCATGCGCCGCGCGCTTCTGGCTCTCCAACGCGTACGCGTCCACGTCGTGACGCGTCAGGCCCTCCAGGGTGGCTATCAGGTCGGCCGCCACGCCATTCGGCATGTAGGGAAACTGCCGCGTAATGGACGGATCGGTATAGATTGCACCGCCATCCGAGCCGATGGGCACGCGCGACATCGATTCGACGCCGCCGCCGAGGGCCGCTTCGATCTGGCCGGCCATGATCGCCGCCGCGGCCTGGTTGACGGTATCGAGGCCGGATACACAGAAGCGGTTGAGCTGGTAGCCCGGCACGCTCTCGCCGTAGCCCGCTGCCAGCAACGCGATGCGCGTCAGGTCGGCACCTTGTTCGCCCAGGGGCATGACAATGCCCAGGCCCGCTTCCTCGATCAGTGTCGGATCCAGCTCATGGCGCTCGCGCAGCGCACGCAGCGTCTGCACGGCGAGCGAGACAGGCGTGATGTCGCGCAAGGCTCCGGTGTCGCGGCCCCTGCCGCGCGGCGTTCGGACGGCGTCATAAAGAAAGGCTTCGTTCATTTCGATTCCTGGTCTGCATGGGTTCGGACCGGGCGGCAAGCGCGCGCGGCCTCCGCGGTACCACATATTTTGCGAAAGGATTATGTTGTGCCGCCCGGGCGACTCGCCTCGTTCAAAGGGATGAATATTCGGTGGGCTTCGGTCTGCCCGGCCTCCGAGGCAGCATCGGCAGACATCTCCCAGCCTCCACATGAGGTACTTCAGCAGCCTGAACTGGGGCGTGACTAGGGTAAGTCCGCATTCGGATATTGTTAGGGCCATAAGCATAATTGTTTCGGGAGGCCCAGGTGCTCACGGTGCGATGCATCGCGATGAGGAGACCCGCATGACAATCAGGGGGAGAAAGAATGAAAGATCTTGTCAGCAAGAAGCGCCGTTTTATCTTGAGCGGGCTGAGCATGGCAGCGCTGGCATCGATGCAGAAGCCGGCAATGGCTCAACGCGGGACGTGGCCGGATCACCCTATCAAGCTCGTGGTGCCAGTCGCCCCTGGCGGAGTTGCCGACGCTATCGCGCGCCGATTTGCAAAGAACGTGGCGGAACAGCTCGGCCAGCAGATAGTCGTGGAGAATCGCCCCGGCGCCAGCACAATCATCGGAACCCTTGCCGTCGCGAAGGCCCCACCGGACGGCTATACGATTCTCCTCGCGCAGACCTCTCATATCCAGAATCCAATTCATTTCAAGAAGGTCGCCTATGATCCGCTGAAAGATTTCACGCCTCTGGGCAGGATCGGACTAAGCGCAACGGTTGTTGTGGTTCGTCCGGATTTGGGCGTAAAGAATGTCGATGAATTCGTTAAAGCCGCTCGAGGTAAGCGCTGGAGCTATGGCGCAGGGTCAACCGGACCGCAGGTGATTTTGGAGATTTTCAATAAGGAGAATGATCTGGGAATGACCGGGGCATTGTACAAAGGGGAGACTCCTGCCCTTACTGATCTGCTTGGTGGCCAGATTGAGATGGGATTGTTTTCCGTGTTTGCTGCCAAGAGCTATCTGCTCTCCGGCAAGCTCACGCCCATTGCCGTTATCGGCGAAAAGCGGGTGGCCTCACTGCCAAATGTGCCGACGTTTGCCGAGCAAGGGCACAACGAGATGAGCTATGGGGGAGGCTGGTATGCCTTTTTGGCACCGGCGAACGTACCGCCGGAAATTGCAGGCCGTCTGAGCATGGCTATCAAGGCATTCCTCGACAACCCGGTCGAGAGAAAGTACCTGGAGGATATGGACGTGATTATAAATTGGACCAATGGTAATGCGTTCGCGCCACAAATGAGGCGGGACATGGAGGCTTGGCGCGGGATGGTAAATCGCTCCGGGGTTGTTATAGAGCAGTAATTTTCTGGAGGAGGATGAGGATATCTGCCATCGCACCGTGGACGTCAATGTCCGAAGCCTGTGGTCTTGCGCGAAGGTCCGGATCGCCCGGATGTCGACGGGGGAGGGCGGGGGACGATCAGGCGCCGCACCTTCAGAAGCCGGCGCGAGATATCCGCCAGGGCGATACAGCACGCCGGAGGAAATGGTTTCTGGCATCCCCTGGCTGAGTTCGGCAGGCGCTGCCTCGGTGATTGGCAGCGCCATGGCAACTGATGCGGGTTACACGGCGGCTTAATCCGGGCAGCCGGAGCTACTCCGCCTGGGCATCGGCACCGAGATTGTTGATCATCAGGAGCAGCGCACGGCGAGTCGTCTCCACTTCCTTGGCCGGAATGCCATTCAGTGCCAATGCGTTGACTTCTTCGGCAAGCGGAACAAGCAGCTTCTTCAGCTTCCTGCCCAGAGGCGTCAGGAACACGTAGATATTCTTGCGGTTGTCGGGCCGCTGCTCGAGACTGACGTAACCCAGTTTTTCCATGGCTTTGAGGGCGACTACCGTGGTGGGTTCCATCACGCCTGCCTCTATGCTGAGCTCGCGCTTCGTCAGGCCGTCGCGCTCCCATAGGATGCGCAGGAAGGTCCAGTGCCCCAACTGCACATCGTGGCGGGCAAGCCTCGTCTGCAGCGCTCGCAAGAATCCCCGCGTTGCGTCCTTGACGAGATGTGCCATCCGATCGTTGGGGACTGCTTCGTGCCAGTGCCGCAGCATGCGACTGGCAATTTCGGTATCTCTGGTGTTGCTCGGCATGGAAAGGTCCGGAGGCTCTTCAAGAGGAATTTGTTTATGAGCCTAATATTAACATCATGCCGGAAATGGACTGCGCGGACACGGATCGGCAGGTGGAGACCGCGAGAGCGGATCCGGCGATGTGGCTGCCGGATATCCGCTGACAGGATCATGCTACTCGGCGACTACCTGGGCCATCTTGATGGCTTCGGCATAGCGCGCTGTCTCGTCGCTGAGCGCCTTGGCGTAGTCCGCGCTCGACCCACCCACCGGCTCTATGCCAGCGACGTGCAACTGCGCGATGACTTCGGGCATCTTGACGGCATTCGCGACGGCGTCTGCCATCTGCTTCACCACGGCCTCAGGCGTTCCCGTCGCCGCGAGCACGCCAACGGTCACGGCATAGTCGTACCCGGGCACCACTTCCGAGATCGCCGGAATCTGCGGTGCGAGCCTGGACCGCTGCAGTGAGTTGGTGCCAAGGATCTTCACCTGGCCAGACTTCACGAAGCCCGATAGCGAGGGCAAGGCGGCGAACACCACTTGCACCTGGTCCCCGATCAGCGCCGGGACGGATTGGCCTGAGCCGCGGAAGGGAATGTGCCTGATATCGATCTTGAGTGAGGCCTTCAGCGCTTCCATCGATAGTTGATGCGTGCTCCCTATGCCGGACGAGCCGTAGTTGAGCTGGCCAGGCTTCGACTTTGCAAGAGCAATGAATGATTGAAGCGAGTTTGCCGGCACACGGGCATTGACTGCCAGAAACAACGGAGATCTCGCCGCCAATGAGACCGGCACGAAATCGCGCTTGGGCTCATAGGACAGGTCCTTGTAGATCGCAGGGTTGATTGTCATCATCGACCCGTCGGTGACCAGAAAGGTATAGCCGTCGGCGGGACTCGTCTTGAGCGCCTGCGCAGCTACCACGCCGTTGGCGCCGGGACGATTCTCGACCACGAATGGCTTGCCCAGCCGTTGTGTCAATTGCTGCGACAGGATACGGGCAACGGTGTCGGGCAGACCGCCCGGCGCATAGGGAACGATCAGCCGGATTGCCTTGTTAGGCCAGGGATCAGCGCCTGCCGGCGCCGCCGTTGGGGCGAATGCGGCGGCCGTCAGGCACAGGCATAGGCACAGCTTGCGCCGTGCGAGATGGTTGGGGGGGCGTCTCATGGTGTCTCCTCTCTTTATATAGTGCGCCGCTATGTCGGGTAAGTCTGATGCGGCAACTCGATGTCCCGGGCCTCACGCGCCGAAGACAGCATCGCGAGGCAGACTTCGAGCGTGGCCTTGGCCCAGGGTCCGCCGTGGATTGGGCGCCGTCCGTGAACGACGGCGTCAATCAGTTCGTCGATGACCTCGAAACGCGGCACCGACGGTGCCGGCAGCGGGATGTGTTCCCGTTCCCTATCGCCATAGACCCAGATGCCGTCTGGCATGGGGCGGATGTCGGCATGCTCGCAGCTGACGATGACCGGCCCGAAGTGCTGGTGAGCGAGCGGGGGGGCCGCGCCGGCGGGCGATGTCCAGGATGGCCCGCCGTAGGTGGCGTCCGCCTTGAGTCGTGTTTCCGCCTCGGCCGAGCCGATGCCGGCCAGCCTGCGCCGCGCCTTGCCATAGTCCTCTTCGTGGGCCGGGAAACCCATTTCGGTGAATCCGCCGTTCCACGGGTCCGAGTCGAAGCGGCCATAGCCGCTATAGGTCAGGGAGGCATAACTCCCGTTCTCGAACCAGAGCATGGCGGAATAGGCGCCTTCGGTCGGTCTGGATGGATCCCATCGGCCAAGCGTCGCCCGGACCCGACTGGCCGGGGAACCGGCGAGCAGGCGGACCACGTCGACCTGGTGCGCTGCCTGGCTGAAGACAACGCCGCCGCCAGCCTCGGTCTGAAGTTCCTCCGGGCGCCGCGGCCGGTAGAGAAAGTCCGTGTAGTTCAGGGCGTGGATCATCCGCACCGCGCCGAAGCGGCCCGAGTCGAGCAGGTGACGAGTGTGCAGGTAGGGGGAGTCAAAGCTGTGGCAATGCCCGACGATCATTTGCACGTTGGCCCGCGCGCATGCCTCGATCATCTGGTCGCACTCCGCCATCGATAAGGCCATCGGCTTTTCGACCAGCAGGTGCTTGCCATTCGCCGCGGCAAGGCATGCGTGGGCGGCGTGAAACTGATGTGGACTGGCAACGTAGACTGCATCGATGGCAGGCGAGCGTGCCATCTCAGACAGGTCCTCGTACACCGGGGCGCCGAAATCGCGCGCAAACTGCCGGCGCGCGGTGTCACGCGGGTCGCAGGCGGCGGCGAGGACCACGCGATCGTCCGCGAGGAAGGTGGGCAGCATGAGCGAAAATGCCCGGCCGAGGCCGACGACGCCCAGGCGCACCTTTCCGTCAGGTTTCCGTTTCATAGCTCGATCACGAGTTCGGCGCTTCTCGCACGCGAGACGCAGATCATCACCTGGCCTTCCAGTTCCTCCGGCATCAGGACCATGTCGCGGTGGTCCGCCTCGCCCGCCACCAGCGTGGTGCGGCAAGTACCGCAGGTTCCGCTCTCGCAGGAAGAAGGGACCTCACAGCCATGCTGACGCAGGACATTCAGGATACTCATGCCCACCGGAACCTCGAAGCGCTGTCCGGTACTGTTCAGCACAACATCGAACGGCTTGTCGTCCACGCGCACCTCGCCTCCCTCGTTGAAGCTCTCAAAGTGGATCTTCGTGGCGGGCCAGTGACCCGACATGTCACGCACGGCGTTCATCAGCCCGCGCGGCCCGCAGCAGTAGACGTGCGTGTCGCAGGGCTGCTCCAGCACCGGCCACAGGTCGAATGCCTTGTCGGGATCCCCGAAGTCATGATGGATCGTTACCTTGCCCCGGAGTTCGGGTGACTGCAACTCATCCAGGAACGCGGTGGCCCCCGGTGAGCGCGTGAAATAGTAGAGCTTCCACTTGGCCGTCGACAGTTCCCCAAAGCTGCGGATCATCGACAGGATGGGCGTGATGCCGATGCCACCGGCGATGAAGATGAACGCCCTGGCATTGCCGACGAGAGGGAATGCATTCTCCGGCACGCCAACGGGAAGCAGGTCGCCTTCCCTGGCGTCGTCGCAAAGGCTCATGGAGCCGCCCTGGCCGTTGGCGTCACGCTTCACCGTGATGAGGTAACGGTGACGTTCCGCGGGGTCGTTGCACAGCGAGTACTTCCTCGGCAGGCCGTTGGGCGTCTGCACCTTGATATGCGAGCCTGGCGTGAAAGGAGGCAGGTCGGTGCCATCGGGCTGCACGAGCTCGAAGCTGCGGATCCCTTCCGCCGGGTCATGGATGCGGGCGATACGCAAGAGCATCTGCGTATCGGCGAGGGGCTGTGTGGTGGTCGTCATGAGTTTCTCTTGTCAGGCGTCGAACCGCATCGACAGGTCGATGGCGCGCACGTCCTTGGTCAGCTTGCCGCTGGATATCCGGTCTACGCCGGTGCTCGCGATGGCGCGCAGCGATTCCCAGTCCACACCCCCCGATACTTCCAGCAGCGCGCGCCCGGCGTTCAGGGCGAAGGCCCGGTGCATTTCGTCCAGGCTGAAGTTGTCCAGCAGAACGTTGGTGGCGCCTGCCGCGAGCGCATCTTCCAGTTCCATCAGGTTCTCGACTTCGATCTGGACGGGCACATCGGCGCCGAGGTGCCTGGCCCGCTCGAGTGCCTCCTTGATCCCGCCCGCGGCCGCGATGTGGTTTTCCTTGATCAGTATCCCGTCCCACAGTGCCATGCGGTGGTTGACGCCGCCGCCAACGCGAACGGCGTACTTCTGGGCCTGGCGCAGCCCGGGCATGGTCTTGCGGGTGTCGAGCATGGCGCAGCCCTTCGGGTTCGGCGATACATTGGCGATGCGCTCGGCATAGCGGCGCGTCACCGTTGCCACGCCGGACAGCATCTGCAGGAAATTCAGTGCCGGGCGTTCGGCAGATAGCAGCGCCCGCGCATCGCCTTCCAGGCGAACTAGCTCGTTGCCCGCCGTCGCCGTGGCACCTTCGGGGACCAGCCATTCGACCGACGCGCTCGGGTCGAGGCGCAGTATGCAAGCGCTGAACCATGGCTGGCCCGCTATCACCGCGCTCTCCCTGGCGATCACGCGAGCGCGCATGCGCCTGTCGGCCGCCACTAGCTGAGCCGTCCAGTCGGTGCGCCCGATGTCCTCCCGCAGGGCATCCTCGACATTGCGATGCAGCGCCTGCTCCAGGCTCTCGTTGTACTCGAACATCCTTGCTCCCAGGGGCACGCGCCGCAGCACGATCTGCGCGCGCGATCATGTCAAATGCTATATGACTCGTAGGTGGACGGATGGAAGATGTCTTCCACCGGGACCAGGCGCTCGGACAGTCCCTGGCCATGGTGATGCCGTACAAAGGTCTCCAGGGTCCTGCGGTTCGCTTGAACGCCGTAGGACCAGTAGTCCTCGCCGAGCGTCTCGCGAGCGGCCTTCAGCATCTCCTCGACAAAAGGCATGGTCACCTTCGTCGCCGACGTGTCGGACAGCTGTTCGAGTGCGTGGTCCTTGGACTGGCTGAACGCCTTGAACACCGCGCCGGGAAGCCAGGGATGGGCTTGCGCCAGGGTCTTCCGGACGCCAACCACGTGCATGATCGGAAAGACACCCGTGCGACGGAAATAGTCCTTGGCTTCCGCGGTGGGATCATCGAACAGCCAGGCAATGTTCTCGTTGCGCAATGCCGTGGCGCCAGGCGGCCGGGGCGCGATAAAGCCGTCGATCTCGCCACGGTCGAGCATGTCCGAGATCGTGCGTCCTTCCGGCGCGGGCTCGACGCGAACGTCGGGCGGCAGCTGGAGCTTGATCTTCTCCGGGCGGCCCGGCGTATCAATGCCGCCGCGCACCCACGTGACGTCGGATGGATGGACCCCGTACTCGTCCTGGAGGATCGCTCGGGCCCATACGATTGCGGTGAGCTGGTATTCGGGGACGCCGATGCGGCAGCCCTTCAGGTCTTCAGGCCGCTTGATGCGGTCCTTGCGGACATAGATGGACGTATGGCGAAAAGCACGGGAGAGAAAGACGGGGACGGCGATGTACGGGCAGTCGCCACGCGAGTGCTTGACCAGATAGCTCGAGAAGGAAAGCTCCGAGATATCGAAGTCCTGGCTGCGCATCGCGCGGAAGAACATCTCCTCGGGGGTGAGGGTCATGTAGACCGGATCGACGCCGTCGATCTGGATGCGGCCATCGAGCAGGGCGCGGGTACGGTCATAGTCGCCCATGGCGACGGAAAGGCGTAGTTTTGTCATCGTGCGATGGCTCCGGGGGCTGGGTCTGATGAATGGAAAGGCGCCGGGAGCGTCCTACGCCGTGATCGAGTAAGAGGGCTCGAACTCCGGCCGGTCCTGGCCATCGGCCCATACGTAGGAGACAGCGAAGGTCCGCCAGTCGTCCGACTTCGGCACGACGGCCTGGAACGCGCAGACGTCGGCGGGAACCGCGTTGGCGCCGGTGCCGATCGCCTCGCTGCCTTCCTGAAAGGCCTTGACGGCATCCAGCATCTGCTTGCGGAACTCGACGATGGCGAGATCGCTGGCACCGAGCCGGTCATGGGTTCGGTCAGCAATCGGCCCCATGGTCAGCCACATTGCCACGTCCTGATTGGGAAAGCCTGAGATGCCGGTGAAGTTGCCAGCCTTCATGGCCTGGCGATCCTGCCAGAAGCGGTTTTCCATATTTCGCAGCGGCCGGTAGGACGGGTCCAGGTCGACGCCCACGGTCTGGCGGAGGAACTTGCGCCAGGATTCGGTCTCGGGTGTCTGCGCAGGATGGCCCCAGGCGATAAAGTAGAACGCCGTGTTCGTGTCATCCATCGGGACGTTGACGTTGGCGACGTTGTAGAGATTGTTTGGAGGAATCAATGCCGTCGCGGGGGCAACGAACACGGTCGAGCGGACGTAGTCGTGGGTCTGCGCCTGCTGGATGGGCCGGCGAATGGCGGCATAGCGGAATCCGTAGCCGCCGCGCTGCACCTGCAAGCGCGGCGCCTTGTCGGTCGAGGGACGGAGCCAGAGGTTCGAGGTGGCCTTTGCGCTGCTCACCCGTGCCGGAACCATATCGGAGCTGTGCAGGCTGGAGCTGTGGGCCGAATCGATCGCTCCCTCGAGCACTTGTGCCCAGTTGCATGGCAGGAGCACCTTGGCAATGCTCACCCGGGCCTCTTCGCTCGGCGCCCATTGTGGCGGCGTAAATTCCGGTACCGAATCGGCCGGCCCCATATAGGCCCATACCATCCCGCCCCATTCCTTGTTGGGATACGCCTTGTGCTTGACCTTCTGAGCCATGCAGCTCGAGGGTGGCTCCGAAACCATCTCCAGCACGTTGCCTGCGACGTCCATCTTCCAGCCGTGGTAGAGGCAGCGCAATCCACCCTCCTCGTTGCGCCCGTAGACCAGAGAGGCGCGGCGGTGCGGGCAGTATTCGTCCATCACGCCGACCCGGCCATCGCTGTCGCGGAATACCACCAGGTCTTCCCCGAATACGCGAGATTTCACGGGCGCACCGTCAGGTTCCGAAACCTCCTCGATCAGGCATACCGGAGTCCAGTGCCGGCGCATCAGTTGTCCCATCGGCGCGTCGCCTTCGACTCGGCACAGCAGTTCGTTGTCTTCTTTGGTGATCATTTCTGGGCACTCCTGGCGGACGTCTCCCGGGTAGGATCGGTCGTGCACATCGGTTGTTTTGGTTAATAAAACTTAGTTGACTAAGCATAATGAGGTGAGGCGGCAATGGCAAGAAGGCAGAACGAAAACCAAGGGAAAATACTTAGTGGCATAAGTATATTTTCAGGGGCGCGGGCTCGGCGGGCATATGCGAAAGCCGGCATCGGCCGAGCGGATGGGGGGCGAAGGAGAGGGTAATGGGGAGCCGTCACGCGAGCGGGCGCGTCTGGCATGGCGCGGGAGGCACAAATGGCGCGCAGCATGTACTCGCCGGGTGCGAGCGTCATTGCAACTGCATCCGGTCGTCGTTGCTGCCGACGGTGAGGAGGTTCTGCGTCTTGTCGAGGTGACGGTCGCCGCATCGCGTGCGAACCCGGTGCCCGACCAGCTATCGCGGGCGAGGTGCCCGACATGCCCGTCCGGGTCGGGCACCGGTGGTACTTCGGCCGCCTGGCTGGTTCGGCGGCTACTCCGCCAAGGACAGATTGTTCGCACAACTGTGTGTGCGCAAGCCGGAGGAGGATGCGCAAGCGCAGACGTACTCCGTCAAGGGCTTGCGCACCGCTGTCGCCGGCGGGATCAAGGCCTCGATCGGCAAGGTGGAAGGCGACAACGGCATGTGATGGGTCCCTCGCCGCCCGGCAGCCGGATCATTCGCTGATCTCGACCTCCATGTTGGTGATGGTCGGGAAGTGCTTGTCCTGTTTCAGGTTGACGGTAAACGCCACCCCCTTGCGCTTGCCTGCCATGAAGCCGGTATTGCCATCCAGGTCGGACACAGCATCCTGCAGCGGCGGCGTCAGTTGCTTGTAGAAGGCCAGCACCTGCTCGATGCTGTCGGTGGTCTGCAGCCTGAGCACGCGCCTGGCCTTGGCGTTGCTCAAGGCATCCTGCGCGGTGCGATGGACGATTGCCCGCGGGTACAGCGGCACTTGCGGCGAGAATCCCTTGGTGAGCCTGATCGGCCTGGCCGTCGTGTTGCCGGCATCCAGCGTGATGGTCTCCACCTTGGCGATCTTCTCGCCGCCGTCGGTCTGCAGGTCTTCGGGCACGTCCTGGCTCCACGTCACCAGCGGTTGTGCCTTGGTGCGGTCGAAGCCGGGCCGAAGGAAGACGGACAGCCGGCCGTGCTGGTCGTCCTGGCAGCCATCCTTGCCGCATTCGCGGTGCACCAGCGCCGCGGCGAGCACGTCACCGCGCTCGTCTACCAGCACGGCCGCGCGTTCGGCGCCGTGCGACAACTGGCGGCGCGACGACAACAGGCGCTGGCCGTCGGGGAGTTCCTGTTCGGCCCGGTTGGTGCGCGACTGCAGTCCGGACAGGATCTGCTCGGCCAGCAAGCCATCCTCCCAGTAGTAGGTACCGGACGCGTTGCCCGCAAATCGGGCCACGGCGAGATCCAGCGCGGGGGCATCCCTCGTTTCCCTGTGGCTGGTGTCCAGGACCAGGACGGCATCGGCGGCCAGGGCATAGGGCGCGGCGCCGAGGGTGGAGAGCAGCAAAGCCAGTGCGGCGCAGTGGACGGGACGAAATCGAAAAGTCATGCAGTGAGCGGAAAAAGGTAACGATGTCAGGCCGGGAAACAAGTAAAACGGACGCCGGAGCGCCCGTTTTGACGGAAGGCTGCGAAGCCTTATGTGATTAAAAGTATACTTGCTAATGCCGGGTAGTTGAAGCCGGGCACGGATGACGGTGGCGGCGGCGACGACAGGTGGATCGAATAACCCTGCATTTGAATGGATGCATAGCGAGATATGAACAAGAAGATTTCAGTATTCCTGATGGCCGCCGGCACGATCGGGCTTTCCGCACCGGCTCACGCACAGGCGGACCCGGCTGTGCTCAAGGGTATGTACGAGATGTCCCGCAACGTCGCTGGCCTCACCAGCTACTGTGTCGGAAAGGGCTTCCTGAAAGCGGACAGCATCAAGAACGCCAGGAAGATGGTGGCTTTGATGGCGGGGCTTCCCGGCGTCGACACGAGCGGGGGCGATGCCAGCGAGGCTGCGGGTTTGCGCGGCAAGGTGAGGCTGTCCGACGGCAGGGAAGATGGGATTGAAAGCAGCCCGCTCGGCGTCAGGCAGTGGTGCAAAGACTCGGCGCAAGGCGTGTCGGACGGCTTGAAGAGCGCTGCTGCCGGCTGATCGCGCGGCCGCGCAGAGACAGCCTTCGGCGGCTTCGGTGCCAACCGCGCAGGCACCGCACGGTACCGCGCCCAGGCTCCCGCGCAAAACCGCATATCGACACGCGTTCTTATTCCTTAAGGATTGAACCGCCACGGGGTAAGTTCATGTTCCAGCCGCGTGGCGCCTTTCATCCCGGCGCCGCGGCGTTACCGAGAACCAGGAACAGGAGCCTACGATGAGCGTGGAAATCATTGGCATGATCCAGAGCCAGAAGCAGTCGGAAATCCATCCGGCCAGCGGCCCGGTGGTGGATCGCGACTATGTGCGGGCGTTTGCGCAAGCGCATGAGAACGCCGGTTTCGACCGCGTGCTGGTGCCGCATCACTCCACCGGCCCTTCCGCCACACTCACCATCGCCTACGCGGCAGCCGTGACCGAGCGGGTGCATTTCATGCTGGCGCACCGGCCGGGCTTTACCGCTCCCACGCTGGCGGCCAGGCAGATTGCTTCGCTCGACCAGTTCAGCGGCGGCCGGCTGGGCGTGCATTTCATCTCTGGCGGCTCGGATTCGGAACAGCAGCGCGACGGCGATTTTCTCGGCCACGACGAGCGCTATGCGCGTACCGATGAATACCTGGGCATCCTGCGGCGCATCTGGACGGAGGACAAGCCGTTTGATCACGAAGGCAAGTATTACCGCTTTACCCAGGGCTTCTCGGAAGTGAAGCCGGCCCAGAAGCCGCATGTGCCGATCTTCTTCGGCGGGGCTTCGGACGCGGCGATTGAAGTCGCCGGACGTCATGCCGATGTCTACGCCCTGTGGGGCGAATCGCTCGACCAGGTTCGCGACATCACCACGCGGGTGCGCGCCGAAGCTGCCAGGCATGGGCGGCAGGTGCGTTTCTCGGTCTCGTTCCGGCCGATCCTGGCGGAAACCGAAACGGCGGCATGGGCCCGCGCCAATGCCATCCTCGAAGAAACGCGCCGCGTGCGCGAAGCAGCCGGCCTGGGGCAGGGCGGCCCGCAGCAAAGCGAAGGCGCTCGCCGCCTGCTGGCCGCCGCCGACAAGGGCCCGCGCCTGGACAAGCGCCTGTGGACGGAGATCGCCAAACTGACCGGCGCGCGCTCCAACTCCACGGCGCTGGTCGGCACGCCGGAGCAGGTGGCCGACGCGCTGCTGGACTACTACGACCTTGGCGTGACCACCTTCCTGATCCGCGGCTTCGATCCGCTGGAGGATGCGGTGGACTATGGCCGCGAGCTGATCCCGCGCGTGCGCGAACTGGTGGCGCAGCGCGATCTCGCCACCGGCGCTGGCCGCAAGGCAGCCTGAAAAGGATGGCGAGCGGCATCATGACGACATCCCGAAGACAATTCCTGCGCTACGGCGCGGCGGCGGCAGCTGCGGCAAGCGGCGCCTTGCCGTTTGCCGTTTCCGCCCAGGGGCGGCCCGTGCTCAAGGCCGGCGACCAGAAGGGCGGCCTGCGGGCGCTGCTGGAAAGCGCCGGCGAGCTGAAGGGCCTCGCCTACGATATCCAGTGGACAGAGTTTCCCGCCGCCGCGCCGTTGGCCGAAGCGCTCAACGCGGGCGCCGTGGATTCCGGCCCGATCGGCGATGCGCCGGCCATTTTCGCGCTGGCCGCCGGCACGCCCATCAAGATCATCGGCGCCAACCGCTCGGACCCGTTCGGCACCGCCGTGCTGGTGCGCGCCGATTCGCCTCTCAAGACGGCGGCGGACCTGCGCGGCAAGAGCATCGGCACCAACCGTGGTTCCATCGGCCATTTCGTCGCTCTGAAAGCGCTGGAATCGGCCGGGCTCAAGCCGGAGGACGCCAGCCTGCGCTTCCTGCCGCCTGCGGACGCCAAGCTTGCCCTGGTCAACGGCTCAGTCGATGCGTGGGCCACCTGGGAGCCCTACACCGCGCTGGCCGAGACCAGCGGCCACGCACGCGTGCTGGTCAGCGGGCGCGGGCTGTGGTCGGGGCTGAGCTACCTGGCGGTGACGGACAGCGCGCTGGCTGCCAAGCGTGAAGTGCTGCGCGATTTCCTGCAGCGCGTGGTGCGCGCGCAAGTGTGGTCGTACCAGCATGTGGACAGCTTTTCCGCCGCGCTGGCGCGCATCATCGGCATCCCGCCGGAGGCGGCGCGGCTGCAGTTCGAACGGCGCCATACGCAATGGCGCAATATCGATGCGCAGTTGATCGCCGAGCAGCAGCGCACGGCGGATTTCTACCTGAAGTCCGGGTTGCTCAAGCAGCGGCTGGATGTGCGGACGACGTTCGATACCGGCTTTCCGCTGGCTGTCTGAGGCGCCGCGTTGGCGGCCGCGCCTGCCTGCCCGGTTTCATGGTGGAGGCAGCGCTGGCGGCGGCTGTGGCCGGCGAGCCGGCATCTCTCGCCCAAGCTCAGGGTGTTGATCGACTTCCTGGGCGAGCGGCTGTTCCCGTGCCGCTAGCTAGCTACTAGCTACTAGTGCAGCGGCAGCGCGAGATCGGATTCACGCAGGCTGACTACCCGGTTGCGGCCGCTGCGCTTGGCCTGGTACAGCGCCTCGTCCGCGCTGGCATATGCCTGTTCGAAGCTGGTGCCGGGCGGGTTCCAGCTCACGCCGAAACTGGCCGTCACCTGCAGGCTCCGGGGCAGCGCAAACGCGTGGTTGGCGATATGCAGCCGCATGCGTTCCGCGAGCTTGACCGCGCCGTCGAGCGTGCGCCCCGGCAGCAATGCGGCGAACTCCTCGCCGCCCACCCGGCCGATCAGCCCGCCATCCGGCACGGTTTGTTCCAGGCAGTCGACGACACCGCGAATCACGGCGTCGCCCACCGGATGGCCAAGCGTGTCGTTGACCCGCTTGAAGTGGTCGATGTCGAGCACGATCAGCGACAGGCTGCCGCCGGCAAGCAACGTTCCGGCCCGCTCGATGATGGCGCCGCGGTTCAGCGCGCCGGTGAGCGTATCCCGCGTCGCGCGGAACTCCAGTTCGCGCGCCAGGTCCTGCAGCCGGTGGTTGAGCCGGTTCATTTCCAGCTCTTCGCGGTCGCTGCGCCGTATCAGGCGCCGTGTCTCGCGCATGAGCCGTTCGTAATGGCCAATCAGGTCGCCGAGCTTGTCGCGGTACGCCTGGGCGCCGGCATCGGGATTGGCGAATACCGCCCTGGCACCGGCCAGGACGCTGTTTTCCGACTCGAAAAGATCTGGCTCGGTCATGCGCGGCTCAGCTTGTCGTCGTGGCGTGGTCGAAGAATGCGATGGCCGGAAAATCGGCGTGCAGGTCCTGGCCGAATTCCAGGATGGTGTCATCGTCCACGTCGTGATACCAGTGCAACGTCACCCGGTTGCCCTTGTCGGCCGCATCGTTCATGGCATCGAACATGCTGAACAGCACCTTGGTGCTGGAGCTGTTGAAGTAGGTCAGCGCAACGTGGACGGTGACCTCCGTATCCTCGCACGCAGCCAGGTACTTGCGCAGGCGCAGGATCACGTCGCCGTAGAACACGGCGGCATTCTCCGGATAGGACTCGCCCCTGAGCGAGAGGGTGTGCTGCTTGAAATCGAAGCTCACCTCGGGCGAGGTCGGCGTGGCGGCTATGAACAGGTTTTCCATCAGGTTCCCTTTTGATCCCGTTCAGATTGTTCAGATGGTTGCGGTGAGGAAGAACATGGTCGAGACCGGGTCCGTATCGATAGGCTGGAAGCTGTACTCCAGCGGCGCGCTGGCGTCGCGGGCCACCGTCAGGAAGCCGAGGCCTGCGCCCTTGCTGCCTTCCGGCGCTTCCGCGCGCATGGTTGCCTTGTACGCCTGCTTGATCTGGTCCAGCGTCATGCTGCGCAACGGCTCCAGCGCGGCGCGCAGTTGTCCCACCCTCGCGACCGCCACCGGGTTGGAGCACATCAGCCGGTAGCGGTCGTCGACCATGCAGATGCAGACCGAGCCGTGCCGCAGCTGGTTGCTGTCCTGCGTGGGCGGGGTCAGCGCATCGGACGAGTAATGGACGATGTTCTGCGCCATCTCCACGAACGAGGAGAAGAGCTTGCGCCGGGTCGATCCGTCCACGCCGCTTACCGTCAGTTGCAGCCGCACCGCGTCCGACATCGCCGCAATGATGTTCTGGGAAAAATAGCCGACGTAGTAGAAGATCACGTTGCGTTCCCTGGCCATTTCAAAGAATGGGCCATATTCGTTGTCAATCGAATTACCGTTCATATCTGGACTATCGAACGCGAACTATTGAACGCGAAAACAGAAAAAAGTGAGATCGTCGCGGCGGCGGTGATGGCCTTGCCATGCGCGATACTGATCCAGCACCGCCTGGTTGATCTGAGCCGCCGAGGCATGCCGGCTTGCCCGGATCGCTTCGCGGATACGGCGCTTGCCAAAGGCAATCTCCTTGGGGCCGCCGATCTGGTCGATCAGCCCGTCGGTGGTCACGAACACCACGCCGCCCGGCTGGGTCTGGATCACGCGGTTCCGCCACGCAAAATCCAGGTCTGTGTCGACATAGCCGACGCCCGTGCGCTCGCCGTCCAGGATCTCGCCTTCTTCGTCGCCGGGCTGCAGCACGAACAAGGCGCTCTTGGCGCCGGCGAACGCGAGCCGCCGGCTGGCGTTGTCGAACCAGAAGAACGCCGCATCCATGCCGTCATTGGACCCGGGCGTGTCGTCGTCGCCATCGATCTGGCCCAGCATCTGCTTGATGCCACGGTTCACCGCCGCCAGCAGCGCCCCGGGGTCGCGCGGGCCGCGCTGCTCGATGGCCTGGATCAGGATGGACGAGGAAATCAGGGTCAGGAACGCGCCCGGCACGCCGTGGCCGGTGCAATCGGCCAGCGCGGCGAACCAGCCATCTTCAAAGGCGGCAAAGTGATAGAAATCCCCGCCGACCACATCGCGTGGCTCCCACACCAGGCTGGCGTCGCCAAGCGTTTTGGCAAGCGCCTCGCGAGAGGGGCGCAGCATCGAACGCTGGATGGTGCTGGCGTAGTCGATGCTGTGCATGATCTGGCGGTTCTTCTCGGCCTGCATGTCCGCGACCACGCGCATCAGCTGCAAGCCATGCCCGATGCCAAGGAAGCGGCCATCCCGCGCGATGATGAAGCCGTCGGCAAGCGCCTTCTCGCCATACTCCACCGCCTTGAAGGTCAGGGCCTCGATGCTCATTGCGGCATCGACCACCAGCGGCTCCTTGTCCATGAAGGCGATGCAGCTTTTGCGGTTATACAACTCCCGGTGATAAGGCTTGCTCATCTGCGACATGAAGATCGCACGATTGATCAGGCCGATCGGCGTGCCGTTCTCGGTCACCGGCAGGCTGGCAAGGTCCCGGTGCTTGCCGAATACATCCAGCACTTCCTGGTTGTTCTGCTCCGTGGTCACCGATGGCGTGGTGACGCAGAGATCCTCGGCACAGGGCTGCCGAAAGCGGGAACGAGCCAAGTGTGAGTCAACCGGAACGTCAGGCATCGCCAGGGCATTCGGACTATTGGGAAGCCGCCGATTGTATGGCGCGCGCATGACGGTTACGTGACATGTGACGCACGGCCCATCCTGCTGGATGTAGCGTCGCTAGCCACCGCTAGTCGGTTGCCGGCGCGCTCGCTTCCTTTAGTGCCGCCGCGTCATACTCACGCGCCGCGTCGGCGGCGCGGCCCTTTCCCAACACGCGGAAGGTGGCCGGATCGGCGCCGTCGATCGCCACCAGGTTCACATAGCCGACGATGTAGGCGTGCTTGCGGTCGCGCGCGAAGTCGGCGTCGAGGAATTCGAGGGTGGGCAGGTGCACGCGCCTGGCCGATACCGGGCGGCGCCCGAAGAAGAGCTGCTCGCCGGCCAGCAGGAAGCCGGGGTGGGGCACCTGCAGCGCATCGTGCGGCGCGGCCACCTTGAGCGGCTTGTCGTCGCAGAACAACTGTGCGTCGTCCCACGCGTAGCAGCCCGCGATGCGCAAGGTATCGGGGTTCACACCTTTTTTGGCCGTGCCGCGATGGAAGGCGCGGCTGGCATCCCGGGCCCACGAACGCTGCAGCACGGTAAAGCCGGCGGGATCGACCTTGCGCAGGGCTTGCGGCGTTTCATAGTGGTTCGGTGCGTAGAACACGGTGACGCCGTCGCTGAGATAGCCGTCCCCCAGCGCTTGCAAGCTGCATATCGGCCGCGAGGAAAGCAGGGTCAGCTCGCATGGGCCTTCGCTGTACCGGTGCAGCCAGTGGATACCATGCGCATCGCCACAGAACACGCCGGTAAAGCCGTGGCCAACGGGCAGTTCCCGCGCGGCAAAGGTGTCCGGATCGAGCCCGGTGAGGCGATGGCCGCCGTATAGCACATCGCGCGCTGGCGTGGCTTCTGCGGCTGGCGCCTGCAGGCGGTGCCACCAGTAATCCTGCAGCGTGGGGAGAGCGGCGAAGAAGTCCCGCCAGCGCTCCACCTCGTCCTGGTCGAGCGCGGTCCTGCGCTTGCCGTCGTCGATCGGGCCGAGCTTGTCGGTCATGCGCAGCGGGCCGTCGCCATTAGGCGCCACCACCAGGCTGGCGCGGTCGGCATCGATGCGCTGGCCGAAGTAGTAGACATGCCTGGCATCCGCAATGTAGTTGCCCGGGAGGCCCACCACGGTGGCGCCGTCGGCGCCGATCACGCGCTTGCCGTTGAAGTAGGCCGACTCTGCGTCCACCGCGTAATAGGCATGCGTGCAGGCCACCGGCTGCAGCGGGCCGCTCTCCGGCCAGTGCCAGCCCTGGTAGGTGAGCGGCCGGAAGGCCTGCGGGCTGCGGGTGCGGATGGTCTTGCCGGTAATGAAGTATGCCTGGCGCGCATCGCGGGCGTAGCGCTCGTTCAGGACTTCGAAGGTGGCTGGGTCGGCGTCTTCGATCCGGTAGAAGTAGTGCCAGGCCGTGCCGCTGCCTTGCTGGGCCTGCACGATGACGTGCTCGCCGTCGGTGAACCAGCGTCCGTCGATGCAGCGAAACGCCTGCGGGCGGGCGATGGGCAGCGGGTTGCCGTCCTTTCCCCAGAGCGGCCGGTCGTTGTATGACCAGATCACGGTATCGCCTTCGATGAAGTACGAAGGATGGTTGGTTGGCTGGCGCGATGCAGTCATGAAAGGCCGTTCAGGATGCCGAGTGGAGCAAAGCCGACATGGTAAGTGGTAATCCAGCACAGGCCAATGCCCTCCGCTTTTCATGATTGCAATTAACGGCCAGAAATTTTCCTCGCCCATATGTAGCGCGCCGGCCGCTTGCGGCCGGCGGCAGAGGCGTGCAGGATGTGGGGCGGTAAGCAAAACCCATCAATGAATTGGACGAACTGGAGACCTTATGCCGTACATGCTGCTCATCGTCGAACCGATTGGCCAGCGCGCCGGGCGCACCCCGGAACAGGGGCGCGAAGCCTACGCCAGCATGCAGCGCTTTGCCGAAGGCCTGAATGCGCGCGGGGCGCTGCTGGGCGTCAACTCCCTCACCTCGGAAACCAACGGTGTGCGCGTGCAGGTGAGGGAGGGGCGGCGCGACCTGCTTGACGGCCCGTTCGCCGAGGCCAAGGAAATGATCGGCGGCTACTTCCTGGTCGACTGCGCCACGCAGGACGAAGCCATCGCCATCGCCGCCGAATGCCCCGCCGCGGCGTGGTGCACCGTGGAAGTCCGCGAGGTTGGCCCTTGCTTCATGTAAGGCCGCTGGGGGGCCGCGGCGTGGCGCAGATTAGGTAGTTACCCTGCGTCGGGATTTTTTTCGCATTGCGTGTCGATCAGGGCGCGCGTGGTTCGTCGTACCGGTAAGAGCCACCGAAACGGCAAGGCTCGCTACCGACAACGGATTACCCCGAGTACAAGGAGAACTGCAATGCGATTCATGATCCTGGTGAGAGCCACGCAAGGCAGCGAAGCCGGCACGATGCCGGAAGAAGGCCTCTTCGCCGCGATGGCGGCCTATCACGAGCAACTGGCCAGGGCGGGCGTGTTGCTGGACGCCGCCGGCCTCAAGCCCACCTCCGCCGGCTGGCGCATCCGCTATGCCGGCGGACAGCGCACGGTCATCGACGGACCGTTCGCCGAGACCAAGGAAGTGGTGGCGGGCTACACGCTGATCCAGGTGCGCAGCCGCGATGAAGCCATGGAATGGGCGCGGCGCTTTCCCTCGCCGCACGGCGAACTGGCCGACGGCGAGATCGAGGTACGGCAGCTGTTCGAGCTGGAAGACTTCGGGCCCAGCCCGTCGGTGCAGCGCTTCCGCGACATTGGCGCGGGCCAGCATTGAACCCGGCGCCAGACCCGAAACCCTCCCAGCCAGCCAATCCTCGGACACCCATCATGCTCAAGACCATCCTGCTAGTCGCCTTTTCGGTTGTCGCCCTGTTGCTGATCTTCACCGCCACGCGCCCCGATACCTTCCGCGTGGAACGCAGCGCCAGCGTCAAGGCGCCGCCCGAACGCGTGTTCGCGCTGATCAACGACCTGCACAGCTTCAACCAGTGGAACCCGTATGAAAAGAAGGACCCGGCGCTCAAGGGCACCTACGGCGGCACGCGCAGCGGGCAGGGCGCCGCCTATGCCTGGGAGAGCGACAAGGTGGGCGTGGGACGGATGGAGATCGTCGACACGGTGCCCGCCTCCAGGGTCACGATGAAGCTGGATTTCTTCAAGCCGTTCGAAGCCCACAACACCGCCGAATTCACGCTCAGGCCGGAGGCCGGTGCCACGCGCGTCACGTGGTCGATGCAAGGCGCCGTGCCGTTCTTCGCCAAGCTGGCGCACCTGGTCTTCAACATGGACAAGATGGTGGGCAAGGACTTCGAGGAAGGGCTGGTCAACCTGAAGACGCTGGCCGAGGCGCCGGCGGCCCGGTAAGCCCCGGCCATCTCCAGACATGCACGCCAACACGCGATTCCGGATTCCAAGGACAACATCATGCATAAGCAAATCTACCTGAACCTTGCCGTGGCCGACCTGCAGCGCTCGCAGGATTTTTTCAAGGGCCTGGGATTTACCTTCAACCCGCAATTCACCGACGACAATGCCGCCTGCATGGTCATCGGCGAGAACATCTACGCAATGCTGCTCAAGCATGAATTCTTCAAGTCCTTCACCACCCGCAAGCTGTGCGATACCTCCGACAGCACGGAAGTGCTGATCTGCATCTCCTGCGAAAGCCGTGCCGAGGTGGACGCCCTGGTCGCCAAAGCCGTGGCCGCCGGCGCAACGGCGCCGCGCGCACCGCAGGACCACGGCTTCATGTATGGGCACGGATTCGATGATCTCGACGGGCATATCTGGGAATTGATGTATATGGAGCCCTCGGCGCCCGGCGTGACCAGCGCGGCCTGAAGCACATGGTGACGACGACACCGACGCAGCGGGCGATTGAAGCCGTCTGGCGCATCGAATCCGCCAAGGTCATCGCCCACGTTGCGCGCGTGGTGCGCGACGTGGGGCTGGCCGAAGAACTGGCGCAGGACGCGCTCGTTGCCGCGCTGGAACACTGGGGCGAGACCGGCGTGCCGGACAATCCCGCTGCCTGGCTGATGACCGCGGCGAAGAATCGCGCGCTCGACCATTTGCGCCAGCAGGCACTGCACGCCCGCAAGCACGAGCAGATCGGCCACGATCTCGAAGCGATGGAGGCTCACGTGGTACCGGATTTTGTCGATGCGCTGGATGCCGCGCGTGCGGACGATATCGGTGACGACCTGCTGCGGCTGGTCTTCACCGCCTGCCATCCGGTGCTCTCCACGGATGCGCGGGTCGCCATGACGCTGCGCTTGCTGGGCGGGCTGACCACCGAGGAAATCGCACGCGCCTTTCTCACGCCGGAGGCCACCATCGCCCAACGCATCGTGCGCGCCAAGCGCACTCTCGGCGCGGCCCGCGTGCCCTTCGAGGTGCCCGGCCCGCAGGCACGGGCCCCGCGCCTGGCTTCGGTGCTGGAGGTGATCTACCTGATTTTCAACGAAGGTTATTCCGCCACGGCTGGCGACGACTGGATGCGCCCCGCGCTGTGCGAGGAAGCGCTGCGCCTGGGCCGCACGCTGGCTGGCCTGGTGCCGGAGGAAAGCGAGGTGCACGGACTGGTGGCGCTGATGGAGATCCAGGCCTCGCGCACGCATGCGCGGGTGGATGCGCAGGGCCGCCCGGTGCTGTTGCCCGACCAGGACCGCAGCCGCTGGGACCACTTGCTGATCCGGCGCGGGCTGGGCGCGCTGGCGCGGGCGGAGGAACTCGGCGGCGCGCTCGGGCCCTATGCCTTGCAGGCGGCGCTGGCGGCCTGCCACGCCCGCGCGCCCAGCGCGGAGGAGACCGACTGGACGCAGATCGCCGCGCTCTACGATGCGCTGTCCCAGGTAGCGCCGTCCCCGGTGGTGGCGCTGAACCGCGCGGTGGCCGTCGGCATGGCCTTCGGCCCCGAAGCTGGCCTGGAACTGGCCGATGCGCTCGTTGCCGCGCCGGCGCTGGCGAAGTACCACCTGCTGCCCAGCGTGCGCGGGGACTTGCTGTTCAAGCTGGGCCGTCTGGATGAGGCCCGTGCCGAATTCGAGCGCGCGGCGGGCATGACGCGCAACGCCCGCGAGCGCGAGTTCCTGCTCGGGCGGGCGCGCGATGCGGGGGCCACCCGGTCGTGACTCCCCAGCGCGCATTGCTGTGCGTCACCACCGCTCCCGGTAAAACTCTAATATCGGATACCGAAATATCTGAATTCCCCAATATCGGAAAGCCGACGATGATCCTAGCCGGGGCCCGGGGGATTGATTGCTGCCGGGCCGTGCAAAAGCCATCCGGCCGCCGACGACGGCAGGACCGGCTGGCCTCACCATCGAAGTGTTCCAGGAGACTCCAATGATTCCACGGTTACTGTCGACCGCCAGCCTGGCGCTGGTTGCATTCTTCGCCTCTGGCGCTGTCGGCGCGCAACAACCGGCGCAACAACCGGCGCCACAGCCTGCACCTCAGGCCGCACCGCAAGCCGCGCCTCAGGCGCCCATGAATGCAAAGGAAGCGAAAGCGAAATTCGCGGAAACGTTCGCTGCCGCCGATACCAATCACGACGGCAAGCTGACCCGCGAGGAGGCGGAAGCCGGCATGCCGGAGGTCTACAAGAACTTCGACAAGATCGATACGAGGAAGAAGGGCGTGGTTACGCAGAAGCAGATTGGCTCGTACTTTGCGGCCAAGGCCAAGCAGAAGGCCGCGGCGCAGAACCCGGGAAGCCTGAACTGATCTGGCGGTGCCGGCGGGGAATTCGCGAGCGAAACGCTTCAGGATTCCGCCGGCAGCGGACGGTGGGGCGGTATCGGAAATGCAGGTCCCCGACGACAGAGATCCCCGGAAACTGGCTGGATTGCAACCAGTGCCGGGGAGCTTTAAATATTCTTTAATTCTATTTAATACCTCTTATACCTGAACACGACGGAGGATTTCCGTTGTCGTTTCAGTCAGGTCAGGTCAGGTCAGGAGATTGAAGGCGAATCCTAGCGCAATTGCGCCGCCGAGCGCCTCCACTGCTGCCAGCGCGAGAAGGTTCTTCAAAATGAAGGCATCGTCCTGCTTGGTCACCATGGTGTTGTCTCCTGAGGTAGGAATCAACGGCTGGAAGGTAATGGCTAGCACAGCACAGCAGTACCGATCCACGCTCCAGCCATGTCTTGATTCGCTTCCAGTAGACCGCAACCCGGAGCCGGCGAAAAGCTGGCATAAACCCCTATTCAGGCGTCCGCTCGACCGCTGGCCCGAGTTGCCGAACCACAATGCGGAGCGTGCAGCAGGCCTGGAAGCTGATAGATCCGCGGTTCGGGTTTCTATTCTGACCGCAAGGCCTCCTGCGGGGCAAGCCGTGCCGCGCTTCGTGCCGGCAGCACCCCGGCAGCCAGACCAATCGCCACCGCCAGCAACTCGGCCAGCAGAGCGTAGGACCACGGTGTGTGGACCGGCAGCGCCGGCAGCGCCGCCGTAAGCACCTGCGCGATACCCCATCCCAGCAGCAGTCCGGCCATGCCGCCGATGGCGGCGAGCACCGCGGCTTCACCAAGAAAGAGGAGCATGACCTGTGCCTCGGTCGCCCCGATGGCGCGCAGGAGCCCGATCTCCGATGTGCGTTCGGCCACAGCGATGGTGAGAATCGTGAGGATCCCCACGCCGCCCACGATCAGCGAGATGGCGCCGATCGCTGCCACCGCGAAGGTAATGGCATCGAGCACGGTGCCGAACACCTCCAGCATCTTCTGCTGGGGCGTGACGGTGAAGTCCTCGGCACCATGGCGCGCGCTCAACAGGCGTTTGATGCCGTCCTCCACGTCGGGGA
Organism: Cupriavidus sp. SK-3; assembly: GCF_000611145.1. Taxonomy (NCBI): domain Bacteria; kingdom Pseudomonadati; phylum Pseudomonadota; class Betaproteobacteria; order Burkholderiales; family Burkholderiaceae; genus Cupriavidus; species Cupriavidus sp. SK-3. Next base: position 50,990 of record NZ_JFJV02000228.1, read on the forward strand.
GCGGGGCGGTGGGATCGTAGGTGACCTCGATCTCGACCAGGCTTTCCCGGTTGAACAGGTCCAGGGCACGGCCGGCCGGTATATAGACAGTATCGTCCAGGTCGAAGCCCAGCATCTGGCCCTTCGCTTCCATCACGCCCACCACGCGATAGCGTTCGCCGCCTACGCGGATGCGCGCGCCCAGCGGGTTGTCGCCGCCGAACAGTTCGCGCGCCACTCTCGCGCCGAGTACCGCCAGCGTCCGCGCTGCGCGCGGATCGTCATCCGGCAGGAACTGGCCGGAGGCCACGCGCATGCTCAGCGCCTCGGTGAACCTTGGCCCGACACCATACAACGTCACCCGCCTGCTCTTGCCGAGGTAGTCGACTTCGGCGTTGCCCTGCACCAGCGGGTTGGTCACGCGCACGTGGGGGGCGTGGCGCAGGGCGATGGCGTCCTCGATCGTAAGCGGGCGCACGGTGTTGATCGACCCGAGCGAAGCGCCGTGGGTCTGGGTGCGGCCTGGCGTCACGCCGATCAGGTTGGTGCCGAACTGGGTGAACTCCTCGATCACGAAGCGATGCAGCCCTTCGCCGATCGAGGTCAGCAGGATGACCGCGGCGATGCCGACGGCAATGCCCAGCGCGGTGAGCAAGGTGCGTAGCCGGTGAGCAGCCAGGGACGCGAGGGTGAACTGGATGAAGTCCGCGTAGCGCATGGGTCATCGTCCAGACAGGGCCTGCACCGGATCCAGCTTTGCCGCGCGCTGGGCCGGTGCCACGGTGAAGGCGATGGCGGTCACGACGGCGATGGCCGGCGCCCCCAGCAAGGCCCACCAGGGCGGGGTGAAGGGAATCGCCGGATAGAGCCGTACTGCAAGCCTGCACGCGGCTTCGCCCACAGCCAGGCCCGCGGCCACGCCACCGAGTGCCAGCAGTACCGCCTCGGTGAAGAAGAGCAGCCGGATGTGGCCGGCGGTGGCGCCGAGCGCCTTGAGCAGTCCGATCTCGCGCTGCCGCTGGGTCACCGCAATCAGCATCACGTTCATGATGAGAATGCCGGCCACGGCGAGACTGATGGCTGCGATGCCGCCCACCGCCAGCGTGAGCGCGCGCAGGATGCGGTCGAACGTGGCGAGCACCGCGTCCTGGGTGATGACGGTCACGTCGCGCTTGCCTTCATGACGCTGGCGGATGATCTCCTCGGCGTCGGCCCTGGCGCCCTGGATCTGCTCGCGGGCCTTCGCCTCGATCAGGATGCGGAACAGCGAGTCCGTGTTGAACAGGGCCTGGGCCGCCGACAGGGGAACGATGACCAGTTCGTCCGTGTTGAAGCCCAGCGACTCGCCCTGGCCGGCCAGCAGCCCGATCACGCGAAAGCGCCGGTCTCCGATGCGCAGCCATTCACCCAGCGCCTGGCGCGTGCCGAACAGCTCCATCGCCACCCTGGCGCCGATCACGCACACGGGCTGGCCGTGGTGCGGATCGCCCTCGGGCAGGAAACCGCCCTGGGCTAGTGCCATATGGCGTACCGCCAGCAATTCGGCGGTGGAGCCCAGCACCGGCGCTTCGCGTCGTAGCGCGCCAACATGCAGATCCGCGTTCCCGACAATGAGCGGCGCGACGCGCAGGACGGCGGGACTGCGCCTGAGTGCTAGCGCATCGTCCAGCGTCAGGTCGCGCGTGGTTGCGCCCAGCACGATCCCCGGCGCCGCGCCGGCCGTTTCGCTGCGCCCGGGCAGCACGATGACGAGGTTGGTGCCAAGCGCGCCGAACTGGTTCACCACGTACAGCCTGGCTCCCTCGCCGAGCGCGCTCACCGTCACCACGGCGGCGACGCCGATTCCCATGGCGAGCAGGATCAGCAGGCTGCGTGAGCGGTAGCCGCGCAGCACCTGCCAGGTGAAACCGAGGATGTCAGTGAGCCGCATGGCTATCCTGCCGCGGCTCGTCACCGGCGATGCCGCCGTCCACCATGCGCAGCCTGCGCCGGGAGCGGGCGCCGATCTCCGGGTCGTGCGTGACCACGATCAGCGTCGCACCCTGTGCATGCAGGCCTTCCAGCACGGCGATGACTTCCTGGCCGGTATGCCGGTCCAGGTTGCCGGTGGGCTCATCGGCGAGAATCATCGCCGGGCGCATGGCCATGGCACGGGCGATGGCAACCCGCTGGCACTGCCCGCCCGAGAGCTCGTCGGGCCGGTGCCTGGCGCGGTCTTGCAGGCCGTACTCGCCGAGCAGCGCGTCCACGCGGCGGCGGCGTTCGGCCGGGTCCATCCCTGCGAGCACCATGGGCAGCTCGATGTTTGCGGCGGCAGTGAGGCGCGGCACCAGGTGAAAGAACTGGAATACAAAGCCGATCTTCTCACGCCGCAGGCGCGCCAGTTCGTCGTCCGGGAGCGCGGTCACGTCGCGGCCGTCCAGCTGGTAAGTCCCTGTATCGGCGCGATCCAGCAGGCCCAGGACATTCAGCAAGGTGGACTTGCCGGAGCCCGACGGGCCCATGATGGAGAGATATTCGCCCTGAGCAACCGCAAGGTCGACTCCATGGAGCGCATGCACAGCCTCGCCGCCCAGCACGAAAGTCCGCCCGATGCCGTCGAGCCGGATCATTTTGCTCGCGTCTCCACGGTAGTTTGTTTTTCCTCGACAGCGGCGATGCCGGCCTGGAGGCCAATCCGTTCCGGTGACGTGACGACGCGCTCGCCGCGCTTGAGCCCCGCCGTCACCTCGGTGAACTCCGCGTTGGAAATCCCGGTGTCGAGCTTGCGCGCCTCCAGCCTGCCGGCGGCATTCAACACCAGCACGCGGTTGCCGGTTGTCAGTGCGGCGGTAGGGATACGCAGCGCGTGGTCGCGGGCATCGGTCACGATTTCCACGTCGGCGCTATAGCCCACCAGGAGATGGCGGACGATGTCGGGGCTGTCGAACTGGACCTCGACATCAACGGTGCGGGCCTGCTTCTCCAGTGCCAGGACATAGGGGGCGATGCGGCGCAATTTCCCTTCGAAATGCCTGCCCCGATAGGCGTCCAGGGTAACGCGCGCCGGCATGCCTACCTGCAGGCGTGCCGCGTCGATTTCGTCGATCGGAGCGGATACATAGAGGCACGAGTCGTCGATCAGGTCCACGGCGGGCAGCGTCGGGATGCCGGGCGGCGAGGGCGTCAGGTATTCGCCAATCTCACCGTTGACTTCGGCCACCACGCCGTCGAAAGGCGCCTTCAGCACCGTGCGCGCGGTATCCGCGCGCGAAGCGGCGATACGCGCCCCGGCCTCCTTCACCTGCGCTTTCGCTGACTCGCACGCGGCGCGCCTGGAGTCGGCGTCGGCATCGGTCCGCTCCACCGCCTGGGGCGAGACGAAGCCTTTCCCCACCAGTTCCCGCGAGCGCCTGGCGTCGCTTGCCGCCGCCTTGGCCAGTTCGCACACTTCGCGCACGTGCGCGGTGGCTGTCAGCAACTGGTTTTGCGAGAGTTGTTCTCGCGCGACGAGGTCTTCGTTCCAGAGAACGAGCAGTACCTGGCCAGCCTTCACCCGATCACCCTTGTGGATATTCAATACCTCGATGCGGCCGGCCGCCGGTGGCGCCAGCTTCGCCCGTCGGCAGGCTGAAACCGAGCCCGCCCGGGTGTTGGCGACAGTGGCCTCGACTCGTCCCTGCTCGACCCTGGCCGTCAGTACCGCTACCGGCTTGGCCCGGGTTGCGTACCAGCCTGCGGCAACGAGGCCTGCGAGTATCGCCACGACAATCGCGATGCGCCTGACGAGGCGGCTGCGTATCAGCGTTCCTGGCGGAGACAGGGGCTTGTCTGGCATAGGGTAGGGGTGCGAAGACGCCGGGTGCGAATGTTGCGCTGCATCAGCCTCACCGTCCCGCGGTCTCTGTATCGTAGCCCATCCGAGCAACGCCCATGCAGCGCATTTCCAGGCCCATGCGATGCGCGAGCGGCGCGAGGCGGCGCTGCGCAGTGTCGTTACCGGCACAACCTCATTCCTGTGGCGCGCCGAGCCGGCTGGAGCGCTTCGAAATACGGCGCTATGGCGAAAAGTGCATGACCATGCACTGCGGCTTGCCTGAAGGCCGGACTGGGCTACGCCGCCGTGCAGGCGCTGTCCGCGCCCCGGCTCGCGTTACCTGAGGAACGCGTAGTTTGGTCAGACGCATATCCGAAAATTCCTATCGAAGAGTGGGAAATTTCCGAATATTCATTGTGGAAATTCCTAGGTGGCATGCCTGCCGAACCAGAACGTATCGAGAAATTTCACGGAATTTTGCATTCCGATTTTCGAATGGTCACTGGTATTTCTTCATCGCTTCACGGGCTGCCGCCATACTGCCGTAGCTGTGC